>NZ_JBZRPK010000125.1:0-1210 GCF_058382125.1 Haloferax sp. s1 | reverse complement strand
GTCGTGTGGTGGGCGATGCGATGTTATTGCGTGATTTCAGATTACGCCGATGGGAGGAGGTTCAACGGGCTGTATCGGTCGCGGACCCAGCGGGCGAGTCGCTCTACGAGGAACAACGCCAGGCTGATCACCAGCAGCTCAGCTGCGGTGTCCCACAGCACGATATCGCTCTGCGTACTGCTTACATCAGCACCGACGATTGTGAGAACACCACCGAGAGCGAACAGCACCAAACTCAACTGAAGTCCAGCGAGCACGAGCGTGCGGATCCCTGCTGTGTCCGATAGCGTGAGGAATGCACGAGTGGAGAGCCGGTCCAGCGGGGTATCTGTGTGTAGCGCGCGTTTTCCCTCCGGTGAGAGCGGCCAGTCCGATTCTGGATGGTTAATGTAGTACAGGGTGATCGAGTCGGGGTACGTCTCTGTGGCCACGACATCGATCGTCTGTAACTCCTGTAACCGGTTTCGGACCGTTGCCCTGCTCACTTCGGGCTTGATACGTGCGTGCAGTTGTCGAAGGGAGAAGAACGGTCGATCTGACTCGATCATCGTCTTGACGACGTGCTCTTGGGAGAGCGTGTTGTCGAGGTTCCGATCGATCCGTTCATCGATCCATGACGGAAGCGCGGACACGGTACCACCCCCTTGTTGACGGGGATTATTAAATCGAGACGGGTTTTTTGCCCCCACGAACCGCCATTTCACGGCCATGAAACGGATTCGTTATCAAAGTCTGGTCGGCCACGACGCCGACGCGGAGGGCGAGTGATGCAGCAAATGCTCACTGGCTGTGCGTCCTGCGACGCGCCGCCTGGTACCGAGACTGGCAAGGCCCATACCTGGTGGCAGGACGAACGGGTCACCCACCCGATCTGCGTCGACTGCGCGACCCAGTCGAATCCCGATCCCGACGACCGTGACCACCACGCCTGCGATAGTTGTGTCTCGTCGTCGATGCGCTTGCAGCCCTCACACGATTCCGTGTCGAAATCGGCCACCTAGAAGGCCCACTACAGCTGTGTGCGAGATGTTGTCCCGGCGGCCCAGCAACGTACTGGACACGCGATCTTGAGGAGCATATCGTCGCGACGCCGGTAGAGTGACCCAATCCACCTCTCTATGCACGGAAACACTCTAACCAACGTAACAAACACACCAAAAATCTATGTTCCAACAGCCCCAACAGTAGACTATGTCGAGCGGTGCCATCG
>NZ_JBZRPK010000126.1:0-1214 GCF_058382125.1 Haloferax sp. s1 | reverse complement strand
CCCCGCCGGAGAGTCCGATGACCCACGTCTGGGGATTGTCTGGCGTCGCGTCTCGGGGAAGCATGTTGTCCTCGCGGATGCGGCGTCGCACGCGTTTCTCGACCGAGGCACAGAAGTGGTCTTCGCAGAGATGTGCCCCGGAATAGGCCGCGTGCATGACCGCGTCGCGACTGCACTTGTCGCACTCCATTGCCGGTCGCTTGCTTGGCAGGAGGGATACGGGTTTCGCCTCGGAGCGGACGTATCTAATGTGTCGTGACCGACGCGAAACCGGTTTGCCTCTCCGCCCCTCAGAAACAGGCGATGGAGCGAGACGCCGCCCTCGACCGCGTCGAAGAAATTGTCGATGCCGTGGAATCCGAGACGCTTCCCGTCCCGATTCGGGAGGTGTGGGTCTACGGCGACGTGGCCCTCGGCCTCGACCCGCTTGACCGACTCGACGTGTACGTGACGAAAGACATCCTCCTTCGGGGCGACCCGGACACAGCCGAGGAGTTCGAGCAGTCGCACGGTGTGAAAGGTGTCGGTAAGAGCGTCCGCGCCGAGTGGGCACGCGAACATCCCGACTTGCTTCGCGCGAACGCGAACGGCTACGCCGCTCCCGAGAAATGCCTCGCCGCCCACCTGCTTCCGGACGACGACGAACCCGTCCACCTCGAAGTCTGCAACGCCTCCTTCGAGGACAACGTCACCCAGCGGCTGAAAGGCGCGGTCACCCGCGAGGCGTACGAGCAGATTCTCGACCCGCGGGGCGTCTGTCTCTACGCCGACGGCCAGCGCTCGCCGGACGCGATGGAGAAACTCCGACAGAGCGAGTTCGCCTTCCCGACGCTCAGCGGCGCGCTGGAGATGCTCGGATTGGAGGGCGACGAGGCCGACACGGCCGTCGATGCGATGCGTGCCTACCGGGCCGAACAGACCGGAACGTCGGTCCGCGGCGACGTCGTCTAGTAGTCATCAACTCGTTGTCGGCGACGGCGACTCGGTCGGAACCGTCTACTGGCGTTTTCAGGAGCATAGCGGGAGGTAGATTTGAACGCCGTGGAACGATGTTCCACGTGCTCACGCTCGTTTCACCCGCGTGAACTACGCGAACCTCGCTTCGCTCGGTTCTCTCGTTCAAACTCCCTCGTGATAATTCTCACAGAAACGAGTCGTCACGGCGCGACAAGACGCGCCGCTTGGGTGTGTGATTTTCAGGAGCATAGCGGGAG
>NZ_JBZRPK010000127.1:0-1217 GCF_058382125.1 Haloferax sp. s1 | reverse complement strand
GTCTGAGACAAGCCGTACTCGTCGAGAATTACCTCGGTCATTGTCGTTGAATGGGCCTCTGCCGCCGCATCAAGTAGCGCCTGCGAAAATCCGTAGCGAACTGCGGTGTGAAGTGAGTCACCTGATTCAATGCTGTCTTGGATGGCTGCCACGTTGTCGGTGAAATCACCCGCATCCCGGCCGACGAACGCATCAGAGAGTGTCGATTCTACGAGGTCAGCATGAGCTTGTGCGTCGAAGAATGGGTCACGCCCACTGAACCCGGAGTACTGAACTGCTGCGCAGTCGCCGATTCCATAGCGCCCATTGTCCAACTCAATGACGATGCTCAGAGCCTCGGCCGGTTGCCGAACCCGTGAGAAGCCGTTGGTCACTGGCTGTCCTGTATAGGAAAACCCATCTGCCGTGGCGTTCCGAGTGATGGCCTCTTTGTCATCGAAATAAAAACCACCGGCTGTCGGAATCGCGCTAACGTCTGCTATCGTTGGCATACTACATCATTGACCATGTTTGACGGGGAATATATACGTGTCGCTATGACAGACAGTCAGTAGCCAATCGACATAATCCACTGTCCAACCCGGGTCAACGAGTTCGGCGTGAACGGAGATGCCTCCCTTGGATTCGGTTGCTCATTGGAACGACTACCAGATTCTATAATACGTAGAACGACTTTCGTGCTTCGAATGCGTGCACAGTTGGAAATGGCACCATCTGTACCCAGGGGATTACACACATATTCGTGTAATCTTTGGATTCCCTATCTCTTGTGTAGTGTCTGATCAGCTCATGAAGGATGATACTGAATGCGATTGTCCGGGGTAGCTGTACCCCTCGACGTTAGCGAGCTCAGTACGAATGATTCCATAAAACATGTAACTAATTGACTGGCACCGCCCTCGGGTGAACAAACGGTTGCCGGTTCAGAGCGTGAATACGACCACCTGGTTACTGAATTCCATAATTCATATAATCCCTCAGTGGGAGTGCTATACAATGACTGATGACACACAACTGTTGACGACAACCGACACATCGCTGGCGGTGATTAACACTCTCGTACAGCTAGATGGTGCGACGGCGTCGGAGGTTGGAGCCTAACTAGGAATTGCCGAAAGAACAGGGTACAAGCATCTCCACACCCTGTCAGAACACGGGTACGTCGCCTCACACGGGGGCGGATCCGAACTTGGCGGGCGGTGGTTTCACCTTTGATT
>NZ_JBZRPK010000128.1:0-1219 GCF_058382125.1 Haloferax sp. s1 | reverse complement strand
CTGAAACTCCAGTTGAACGACCGTATCGGCCAGGAGTAGCTTCCTTCGCTCTACGGCGGTGATAGCCTGCCCCATGTGACGCCCCAGCGTCAACAACACGTCTTTCTCGGAGTCAGTCACGTTTGCCCGGTCGAGGGCGAGATAGAGGGCACCGTACGCAGTCTCGCCGTGTAGCAGCGGGACAATGGTAACTGCCCCGTTTGCGGTTCCCGTAGGCAGGTCAACAGCTGTAGTCGTCTGTACAGCACGGTTGTGGCATGCACGCTCGGCGTAATCCGTGCCCCGACTGGAGAGTGACTGACGGACTGCTTCGAGTGACGCCTCGTCGAGGCCGGCGGCGGCAGCGAGCGACACCCGCGCATCGTTTTCGTCCGACTCTATCCAGGCGAACTGATAGTGCTCCGAGTCACTGAATCGGTCACAGACCGTCTGTTCGACTTCGCTACGCGTGCTCACCGACGGGAGCGCCGAACCAACGCTTCGAACAGTCTCTACGACTTGCTGTAACCGGTCCGTCCCACCACGGTCGGAATGTCCGTTACTCTCGTCGGGCTCCGGCGAAAACGCGTCCAGTATTGTGTCCTCATCTGGGTCGTCGAGAAGCGGAGCGAGACTCTCTATCCGGTCCCACCCGCCGATGCTCATGACTACGGACGGGTGAACGCCGTCAGAGAGCAGTGTTCGGGCGAAGTAGCGTCGGAGGTCGCGCGTCGAGATGTCCGCAAGGCCCTCGTGACTGGTCTTTTCGGCGGCCCGCTCGCCAATCGAAGAGACGAGCATCTGCAGACGCCGTGGCGTGACGGGGAGCACTCGCTCCGTCTCGCCAGTGTCGTTGGCTCTGACGTACTTCCGAATGTCGTGTTCGACGTCGCTCGGCAGGTGCGCGTCTCGGCCGTCGGCCGGTACAGTGAGTAGATACAGGTCTGTTCCCCGGTGTATCCGCCGGGTGATGTGTGCGGGTTTGAGTTGGCTCATCTCGACCGGTTTGAGACCGACTTCCGCGCCTAATCGGAGCACGAGGTCCTCCCGGTACGTCTCGGTTGCCCGCCGCAGTCGCTCGTAGTCCCCCGCAGTCAACCACGTTGTACCGGACTCACTACGCCCCATTCTTTCGCTAACTTCGTCAAAGTCGAACTAAATCGTTCCGGTGGGAGGGATACTTTCGGTCCGTAAAAGAGGATTCTCCCCCGATAACACACGATTTCACACTGATAAGGGG
>NZ_JBZRPK010000129.1:0-1230 GCF_058382125.1 Haloferax sp. s1 | reverse complement strand
ATGTCGAGATTGAACGCGACCACGGCGAGGTTGAGATCGAGACTGACGAGCACGAGATCGAACACGACGGTGAGAAACTCGAAGTTGAAAAGGCGGGCTTCAACTTCGAAAACCTCGGCAAGGAAGATGAAGTTGACGTCGAGGCAAACGGTATCGAGGTCGAACAGGACGGCGACGACGCCGAAGTCGAGGACGAAAACGGCTTCGACTTCGAGAACGACGGTGACCGCCTCGAGTTCGAAGACGCCGGTGGGTTGGTCGACTTAGAGGCGACTGACGATGCAACCGATATCGAATTCGACGGTGGTGAGATCGAGCAACTCGACGACGCCCTCGACGTCGAAACCGATGAGGTCGACTTCGAGAACGACGGCGACGAAGTCGAGTTCGAGACCGACGACCACGACATCGAACAGGACGACGACGATGTCGATGTCGAAGACGATGAAGACGACATCGACTTCGAGAGCACCGACGGCGGTGACGACGTCGAATTCGAGACGGCGGACCACGAGATCGAACAGGACGACGACGACCTTGAGGTCGAAGACCACGAGGACGATGTCGACTTCGAGAACGACGACGACGAGGTCGAGTTCGAGACCGACGACCACGACATCGAGCAGCGTGGTGATGCAGTCGACGTCGAGATCGATGACCTCGAGTTGGAGTCCGACGGTGAAACCGTCGACCTCGAACGTGACAAACACGAGGATATCGAAGTCGGCGCGTTCCTCGACGACTTGACCCGAGACGAGATCATCGAACTCGGCACCGAGACCGGTGCGGACGACCTCGATGACCTCGCGGATATGGACATCGATGAGCTCGATGACGACGAAATCGAGATGCTCGAGAGCATGCTCTCCGACGGCGGCGAGTAGTCAAGCAGCCGAGTCCCCCGTCGGATCATCGGGATACCCGTGACGGTCGGTACTGCAAGGCCCTCACGGGCCAAAGCGTGCCTCATTTTTCACATAACTGGGCTTGAGAGTCACGACTGGGGATGCAGATGTCGACACTCGGTTACGGTGGCGTAAGTTGTTGTCCAACCGTTCACGATGTGAGTGGGGCTTGATGCCCTGACTCGCGAGTTGTCTCGCACTTATGCGAGTTGACGTACATTGTTCAGTTGAGACCGACCACCCGGTTCAGCGCGTTTATGACCCGAAACCACCAGTTCACAGTCGTCGTTGTCTTCATCGTCGTAGCCACTGTTCTCGGAAGCGT
>NZ_JBZRPK010000130.1:0-1232 GCF_058382125.1 Haloferax sp. s1 | reverse complement strand
TCTGTAGGGTCGACGTCGGGACGGTACTCGAGGAACGACTGGACCGGTTCCGGGGCCTCGTTTTGGGCGTTGACGTACACCGACTGCCAGTTGTCGTCGTCGAGTTTGAACGTGGTATCCTTGTCTGGGCAAACCAGCGTTCGCCCGGTTCCATCGTCGACGTAGAACGGCGACAGTTGGTACCCCTCGGCGACCTGATTCCACCTGCCCGGACCCTCCCTGAACCGGATGGAGTCCTCGACTTCCCACTTCGCGAGGACACAGCTCTCATCGGTGAAGGGGGCACTATCCGGGTCGTCGTAGGGCGCTCGTGCAACACCATCAATCTGCGAGGGGCCCGTCGATAGCGACTGGGCCTGTTCGATCGGCATCTCGTTCATTAGTTTGCGCTGGTTGCGCCGCCTGAATCCCTCCCTCACGTAGTACGCCCCAGTGAGCATGACGACCAGTACGTAGAGAACACCGAACAATGCCGATACAAAGGGCATCTCCGCCTCCATGATGTACGCGTTCGAGGGGGTCTCTGGGTTGTAATATGCCGTCGTCGATTGTCCGACCTCGAACTCGTCGCGAATACGCTCTGCCCCACTTTTCGTGTACTTCCAGCGACTGAACGAGCCAGGAAACAGATTGGTTTGTTTATAAGTTCGGCCGTTGACGCTGTACTCGTACGTGATAACAGCCCGATACATCGTCTTCTCCTCCGACGCTTCTACCTCCATCCCGAGGGACCTGAGGACAGTACGAGTCAGACTCCCCTCAAACTCCTCTCTCGTCTCGGTACCGAGGTCCGTGACTGTCGCGGTCGTCGCTTCGTTTTCCAGAACCGCACCGTTGTGTGCAAGGGCAGAGCCAAAACCGTAGTAGCCTAGAACAAGTCCAAGCAGTACGAGTATGATAACCCACCCGATACCTTTGGTATCCATCTCAACTACCTGTCTGATGTGATATCTTAACTATGTTTAAATTCCACGGTTCCAGAGCTTGCTCAAAAACACTGCCTGATGGCGTGGACATCCGAATTCCAATTTTCTGAAATATGAATTGCGGCCACGCTGTTTGCTGGTCACCGTGGCCAGTGAGATTCGTGGACAGGCTGAACAAGGCCATCAAATTGTCTATTGTTCAGTCGAATCCGATGTCGGGTAATGAACGGCGACTCGCCTGGACGCTGCTCCATGCCATCGACAATCAAGTGGGAGCACTCGACGACCGTCAGTCGTCTCTCGAAC
>NZ_JBZRPK010000732.1:57978-68709 GCF_058382125.1 Haloferax sp. s1 | reverse complement strand
GTGCGCAATCGAGTGTTCCCGTCTGTTCGGGTCATCATTCACCGCCGTCCTGGTCTTCGTTTCCTCCGGACCCACCTTCCACGAGGGTAACGTTACGCATCTCAAGTTGCGGATTTGGTGTAACCATGCCGGATAACAGATGGGACACCACCATGATTTCGCGCGTAAAGTACTTTCTGCATTTAAGTACTACCCGGGAGAACGAAACGTATGCCTCGTGTACAGTTTCGGGTCAATGGTTCGCCGGTGAGGGATACGCTGGCAGATGCCTCGACCGAATTTCCAGACGCCGAATTCAGAATATTGGCGAGCCAACCTCTCGACGACCACCTGTTCGAAATTGTCGAGGTAACGACATCTGATGGTGACAAACTCGTTCGCCATTTCGAGGACGCACCCGAAGTGCGCTCGTTTGAGGTGATTCATTCCCATGCACAGACGATACTGATACGATTCACGATCCCAATCTCGGAGACCTATAATGCGCTTCTCGAATCCGGAAATCTCCCACTCTACCCCATCCCCCTTCACGACGGGTGGTTTTCGGGGGAGATTCGGGCCTCACACCAGCAACTATCTGCTTATGTGGCGGAGTTATCGGCTGCCGGCGTCCCGTATCAGATTCTGTCTGTAACCCAAACTCACGATTCGGTCGAGTTGCTTACCGAACGACAATGGGAGTTCGTTACCGCAGCAGTCGAACAGGGTTTTTACGACACCTCGCGTGAGTGTACGCTCAGCGAGCTCGCGGAGACGCTCGACGTCAACGTTTCGGCGGTGAGTCGATTGCGCCATCGGGCTGAAAGTCGGATTATTTCGAGTTTTGTCGCCGAGGCAGGACCGAAGAACCGGTCGTAGTTGCGAGAGTAAGGTGTGGTCAGTACCGTTCGGACCGGTCGAGGAGTTCGACGGTACCGCGCTTCCCGTCAAGGCGAATCCGTTCCCCAGTTCGGATTTCCTCCGTTGCGTTCGAAACGGAGGCAACGGCCGGAATCCCGTACTCGCGTGCGACTAACGCCCCGTGTGTCATCCGGCCACCGACCTCCATCACGAGCCCTGCTGCGTTCAAAAACAGCGGTGTCCATCCCGGGTCCGTCGTGGGAGCAACGAGTATCTCGCCTTTTTCGAGTGACTCGCTGGACGGGTCACGGATAACGCGGGCTGGTCCTTCAACGACGCCCGAAGAGACAGGTGTCCCAGAGAGAACGCCTTCGGTACGTTCGGGTTCCATCGTCGCCGTCGGGGCCTCCCCTTCACTGGTGAGAATCGGCGGGGCCGTCTTCTTCCTGTCGCGTTCGTAGGCTCGTCGACGAGCGTCGATATCCGCGTCGATGGGCGCATCCTCCGCGAGCGCGGCGAATAACTCCACCTTGCGGAGATACCACACGTCTTCCGGGTCGTCGAGACGGCCGTCAGCAGCGAGCGCCGCTCCGGCGTCGGATATTACTTCGTGGACGGCCGTAAAGAGGTGAGCCACTCCTTGCTTTGGGTACTCCCGAAACTGAATCCCGCCGCGGTATGCCCGAATCAATCGCCGGACGACCGCCTTCCTGACCGGTCCGAGGACGCCGTGGTCAGCGCGTGCTTCGAGGCGAGTCGCCGCCGCCGCAGCATTGCGTTCCAAGTGTTGGAGATGTGCTCGGTGTGCGCCGGGGTCGGTGCCTGCGAGATTGCTCCGGATTGTCCGTATCAACGTCGCAGGGTTATCGTTCCAGCGCGGCCGACTGAGGTCGATTTCACCGCTTGCCCGGTGTCCGAACTCGTCGAGAAACTCCGACAGTGCGTTACCGAAGGCCTGTCCACCCTCACCCTCGGAGATATCCGCGAGCGAAGCCTCTTTCCGGAGTGCCTCTCGGACCTCGGAATGTTCACGGGCGAGGTCGGCAAGGTCACCGAGTCGTTGGTTCATCCGCGTGGCCAGCTCATTCTCGAAGCCTTTGCTAATCGCATCCAGGTCCGTGTCGGCATCCGGAAACAGGCGTTCGAGTGTCTTCTGGGCGAGGAGGCTCGCAACCAAGAGCGGCCCGATACGGGGGAGTAATCTACTGAGTACTGTCAACAAATCAGAGCGCTGGAAGGCGGCTCGGACGCGCTCAGCGACCGTCTCAGGTTCCCGTATCCGTGAAGCGAGTTCTTCACCCCATGCCTCAATCCGAGCCTGCTCCCGTCTTGGCTCCGGCGGCCCGGAAACGAATACGCGAATAAATCGGCCACTAGCTCTCAAAAGATGGGGTACGAGTTTCGGTGCTCCGCGGCGAAGTACGCGACCCACTGAACGAATAGTCGTTACCCGCCCGTGAGCAGGGAACGCTTCGCTCCGTCCTGTGAGCAGGCCTTGGAGAGCCGCCGCCGCTGGTTCGTTCGCTGCTGCGATGCCTACAGGGATTCCTCGTTTCAGCGGACCGAAACGGAGCAGCGGGGTTATATCGATATACACTCGATGGCCGGCTTCGACCGCCCACGGTGCTTCGGTGTTCCCTGAACGAACTCGTGCGGCCGTTCTATCGAGCAGTTCCCGCCACCAGTCCACGACGAGCGGTGGGAGCGCCTCTGCCATCGCTTGCTGGTGACCGATGCTGAAATAGACGTGTAAGTGGTCGTCGTCCGGGACTGGTTCTGGGAGCGGAAACAGCGACGTAATCGGCCGAGATTGGAGGAGTACAAAGTCCCCCTCGACGAGTGCCCACTCGATGTCCTGTGGAGTACCGAGCAGGTCCTCGACCTGTCCACCGAGCGCAACCAGTCTCCGCAGTTGGGCATCCGACAGCACACGAGAGACCTGTTTTTCGGAATCGAGCGCTACCGGTTCCGTTCCTTTCCCCCCCACATCCGAACGAAGTGCGTAGCGTTTCTCACCGACCTCGTACGCGAGTATCTCTCTGGTGCGTCGGTCGATACGGGCGTTATCCGGCGATACCTCGCCCGAAACGACCGTTTCACCGAGACCGTAGTTGGCATCAACGGATGCAACGTGTCGGTTGCCGGTTACGGGGTCTGCCGTGAATAGTACGCCGGCGACCGCCGGGTCAACCATCTCCTGAATGACGACTGCCATCGCCACCTCGGAGTGAGCGATGTCGTTCCGGAGTCGGTATGCGACGGCGCGTTCGGTGAACAGACTCGCCAAACAGTCACGGAGCCGGTCGAAAACCGGTTCTCCGTCGCTGACTCCGAGAAACGTCTCGTGTTGGCCCGCAAACGACGCGGTTGGCAAATCTTCCGCCGTGGCGCTCGACCGGACCGCATACGTGTCTCCATCGGGCGTATCGAGTTCCTCCGTGACGGCGTGTCGGACGGTGTCCGGGAGGGTTCGGCTCTGAATCTTCGACCGGACCTCGGAACTGCCATCGGCGATTGCCTCCGTCTCTTCGGGCGCAAGTGCTTCCAACGATTCGATTGCCGCCCGGATTTCGGGAGTATCAGTGAGGGTGTGGTAGACAGCGGTCGTCGCACAAAACCCAGAGGGAACAGGAAAGTCAGCCGCGATAAGGCGTGCGAGGGTTGCACCTTTTCCACCGGTTACTGAGAGTTTTGTCGCATCGTCGTCCGCTAACGAGATCGCGAACCGCGTCTCTGGCGTGTCTCCCCTCTCGTTCATTGTTAACTTATGGTTCTCGTCCTTGTTGAGTCCGATTGTGATATGACCATTTTCTCATACGTATCACAGAAGAAGAAATTCGAACGTCCGATAGCGCATAGTGTCCCTTCGCACCACCGAGACCTGCACATAAATTGATTACAAATGTCCGCGTTACACTAGACAAACGGTTGAACGAGTCCATCACCTGTGAGCCACATTGCATCAGCAAATCGCCAACTGCGTCTCTGCCGGTTGACTCCGGATGTGGGAGGGGATTCCGACAGACGCCGCCGGTGCGACCAGTGAATACGGGAGGAGGCTGTGTGACTTCTGTTCGGGAGACTGCAGAGCGCTGTTTACCAGTGCGCCCCAGAAGTACGGCGAGGTTCCACATCGTAATCTCGTCGAAGCGGGAGGGACCATCCACCCCCGACTCCCGTACGGTTGAGCCGAGGGGGGTTCGACCACTCGATAGACGATTCCACGGTACTCGAAGAGACCCCTTCCAGAGCAATTCGCCACCACACTCGAGATAAAAGATGACCATGAACCCGTTTACGACGGCACTGGATATTCAGCGTCAAACGTTCGAACGAGGTGCGGACACCATCGATAAGATGCGACTCCTTCCAGAGCGACTCGACGACCTCGCGTCCGTCGAGGTCGGACAGACGCCGAGTGAGGTTATTCACTCGGAGAACAAACTCGACCTCTTGCACTACGAGCCGCTGAACGACGACCGCCATAATACGCCGCTTCTCGTCGTCTACGCGCTGATCAACCGACCCTACATTCTCGACCTTCAGCCGGACAAGAGTGTCGTTCGACGGTTCCTCGAAGACGGATTCGACGTGTATCTCATCGACTGGGGCGAACCATCTCGCCTCGATGCGTCGCTGACGCTCGGTGACTACGTGAATCGGTACATCGACAACTGTGTCGACGTCGTCCGAGACCAGACCGGAGCTGATTCGATCAATGTGCTCGGCTACTGTATGGGCGGGACGATAAGTACGATGTACGCCGCGCTGTATCCGGAGAAGGTCAACAATCTCGGACTCATGGCAACTGGGTTGTGTTTTAACGACACTGGCGGGATTCTCGAACGCTGGGGGAGCGAGGACTACTTCGACCCGAAAAGGATTACCGAAACGTACGGAAACGTGCCTTCGGAGTTCCTCGCGACAGGTTTCGCACAACTCAACCTGATCGAAAACGCCCTCATGAAATACGGAATTCTGTACGACCACCTCGACGACAAGGAAGCCGTCGAGAACTTCGGGCGGATGGAACGCTGGGTTCGTGACGGAGTGGACGTGGCGGGTGAGGCTTACCGACAGTTCATCGAAGACATATATCAGGACAACGCGCTCTACCGAAACGAACTGGTTCTGGACGGGGACCACGTCGACATCGAAAATCTCACGATGCCGGTGTTACAGATTGTCGGGTCGTTCGACCACCTCATTCCACCGGGTGCGAGCAAACCCTTCAGCGAGGTCATCCCGAGCGAAGATACGGATATCTACGAGTTCCCTACCGGCCACGTCGGCATGGCCGTGTCGGGGAAATCCCACGGTGAGTTGTGGCCCCGCGTAGCGACGTGGTTCCGCGAGCGGTCCACGACACAAGCGGTGAGTCCGGATACAACCGAACGCGAAGAAGCCCAGATGGAGGCCGAACAGGAGACATCGTTGCAGACAATCGACGGTATCGGCCCGACGTACGAGGAACGACTCCGTGATGCGGGCATCACGACGGTGGGTCAACTCGCAACCGCAGAGGCCGCTACGCTTGCTGACCGGCTCGGAGTCAGCGAGTCACGAGTGACAACCTGGATGGAACAGGCGAGACAACGCACCAGCTAATACGGCGAATCAACAGTACTAGTGAGGCTTAGAACTCAACAGCGCCGATCATTGGTTCACCAACACACTTCGGGCAGGCTTCGGCCTTGTATTCCTCCATACAGCGCTGGTGGCAGTAACACCCGCAGTGCCGGCAGAAGAACACCTCGTCGTCACGTTTAAACTGTGTTTCACAGATGTAGCAACGAACCATTGTTTGCTGAATATAGTGCGGCTATCAGCATAAATCGACTTGTTCGTTAACGCTCGACATGGTCAGCGTTTGTCGGCCGATAGACCACTTACCCACGGTCTGGACAGGCACTCCATCGGTTGACGAAACCCGACCGTCTAGTCGTCAGGTCGTCTCGGTGTACGCCGAAATCACCGCAGCCTCGGCTTTCCGGATCAGTTCACCCGCCGTGCTCGTCGAGCAGTCGAGCTCGTCTGCGACGTTCTCGACGGACCCGTCGCGAGGGACTTCGTAGTATCCCACAGAGACGGCCGTCTCCAGCGCCGCTTGCTGGCGGGAGGTGAGCTGTGACGGCGAGTTTCGTCGTTCGAACTCGCTGACCCGTTCGATGGTGAGCGACCCGAGTTCTGAGAGTGCCTCGTAAAACGCGCTGAGCGCCGTCGATTCGCCAACGGCCTCGAACTCGACCGTTCCGTCTTCGGAAAAGACGACCGGTGGAAGGAAAATCACCCGCGAATCCGCGACGATATCCAGTAACGTCGCCGAGAACTCGTAGCCGTCCTGCCGGAGGAACACGTAGGTCCCGTCGGTGCCCCCCACGAAATGGCTCGTGACGAGCGAGTCGATACCAGCGACAACCCGCTCTGTGTCCGCTCGGTCGCCGTCGCACCAGAGCAGCGTCGTCGCGTCTTCGGTTGGACTCCACATCAGCAGTTCGGCCCGCGTAACCGACGGTTCCTCCACGACCCGCCGATGAAGCGGGTGAACGAGCCGGTCGGGATAGGCGACCGAAAACAGGATGCGTTTCATACCGCGATTTGAAATCGTTCGGTCGACTCGCATATCAAACGGCGTGATATCAGTCGACGCGGCGGTGTACGTTGGTGTTAGTCGGCATGGGTGTGTGCAAATCCTTGGTGTTAGTCGGCGCGGTCGTGTGCATCCAAGACGGCGGGGATGCTTCGAACGAGCGTCTGCAGGTGGTCCGCGTCGTCGAAGACGTTCAGTCGAGCAGTCGGAAACTGTGATTTGAAGCGCCGAACGCCGTCAATCGGGACGTTCGTGTCCTCCGCACCGTGCCAGAAACACACGTCGGTCTCGATAGTACCGGCGGGCAGTTCCCACGCCGTCGCAGCGTCTCGAAAATCTGTGACAGCACCTACCCCGTGGCCCGAAATAGCCTCGACGAAATCCGCCTTCACGATGGCCGCGACATCGTCCGGAATCGACTCGGTCCCATCCGACGTGTACTGTGAAACGACGAACGACGGGTCGAGGTGGTCTGCGAGCCACGCCTGTCCTCGAAGGAGTCCGCGGAGAACTGTCGGGGTGGCCGTCGCCAATTTCCCAAGGAGTCGCTGTATCGCGGGCGTCGAGTCTGCGACTCCGGGAGGCGTCGCGCCGGCGACAACATCGACTCGATTGATTCGGTCCGGTTGGGTTGCTACAGTTGCGAGTGCGTGCGGAGCGCCGCCGGAGAATGCGACGAGACCCGCAACCTCCTCGTCGGCGTCGTCGAGGACGGCAGTGATAACCGCGTCTGCGTCGTGTATCGAGCGGGACGACCAGTGGGTAGACCGTCCATAGCCGGGGCGGTCGGGCGCGAGCACTCGAATATCGCGTTCTCGTGCGGCGGCATCGAACAGTGCCCCTAATCGCCGAGAGCCGGGAGTCCCGTGAAGAAACACGACCGGCGCGCCATCGGAGCACCCGTACTCGGCGTAGGCAACCTGTTTCTCGCCATCGAGTGAAACGACCGTGGGTTGTTCACGGCCGCTGTCCTGTCTCTTTCCCTGTTCCTGCCCCTGTTCCTGTCCCTGTCTCCCCCGAGACGAATCCGATATCGGTGTCGCCATCCAGTGTTGCTTCTCGCCTGTATCGTGAGTGTGTGGTGCCGGACCAATCCGGTTGTTTATCCGAGCCGGGTCGGGGCCACCACCGGGTGACGGACCAACTAACAGCTTCAGTTATCGGCTTCCGCCGAATCGGCTCGCGGTATCGTCACGTCCGTCAGCCCCGCTTCGATTTGTTCGCGCTGTGCTTCGAACTCGCCGGGGAGGACGAGTCGCCCGCCGAGGTCGGAACGCGGTTCGTCGCTAGTGTAACCCGGGTCCTTCGTGGCGAGCTCGAACAGGATACCGCCGAATTCCCGGAAGTAGACCGAACGGAACCAGTGGCGGTTTATCTGGGCTGTCGGGCGCAGCCCTTCCGACTGGACAGCCTCGCGCATCGCCGCTTGGTCCTCGTCGGTCGGCGTCTGGAAGGCGACGTGGTGGACCGTCCCGTGACCCTGTCGGCTCCCCTCGATAGTCGGGAGCACGTCGACGTACTTCCCGACGGGTCCAGCGGCGGCGAATCGAGTTCGCTCGTCACCCTGCACGTCGCCCTGTGCCTGCTCGGTGCCGACTTCCTCCAGCCCCATCGTCCGGAGGAGTTCTTCGGTTGGTTGGGGGTCCGCCACCCAGAGCGTCACTGAATGGAACCCTCGAATCGCCGATTCCTCGGGAACGAACTCGGTCCACGGGACGGTCGGGTCGTCCTCGGGGATGTCGACTTCGACCAGTTCGACCGGCAGGCCGTCCGGGTCGCTGAAGGGGAGGACAGTCTCGCCAAACCGCTCGATTCGGTCGTCGTACTCGACACCGTACTCGTCGAACCGGGCTTCCCAGTAGTCCAGACTTCCGTCGGGGACGCGGAATGCGGTTCGAGAGACCTGTCCGGTGCCGACTTTTCCCTGCGAGAGGTTCTCCCACGGGAAGAACGTCATACTCGTCCCGGGCGTCCCCTCGGCGTCCGCGAAGAAGAAGTGGTACGTGCTGGGGTCGTCCTGATTGATGGAGCGCTTGACGAGCCGAAGACCGAGCGTCTCGACCCAGAAATCGAGGTTCCGCTGTGGGTCGCCCGCGATACACGTAACGTGGTGGATGCCCGGCGTCGGAGTGTGGTCAGTCATCACCGCAGCGTAGGAGTCGGAACGACTTGAGTGTCTGCTGACGTGAGTGTTACCGGGTCATAGCCGTGATGTCAGCCGTTTTCGTTGCAGGGGAATCAACTGTTTTCGTTATAGAGAACTCAGCCGTTTACGATATCAGCCACGTCGAAAAGCGAGTCGATTCGTAGGTAGGCGCGACGGAAAGTTCTGTGTCGAGGCTGTGTTCCCGGCGACGAACGCGGAGTCTACTCCCGCGCGACCGGTTCGAGTTAACAGTCCGAGACGGGGAACTGGACTGGACTATCGAGCGCCAGAGTGATGAGAGCGACGTTGCCGACGAACTCACGCGGTTGTGGGGGAAGTTCTGAACCCGGTAGATTTGCTCACTCCTCCATGTTCGACCACTCGTCGCCAACGAGGTGATTCACGCTTCCTGCGCCTTCGCCGACGTCCGCCGGTTCGGAGAGCGCCGCGTGCGTGAACTCGATACCGCGTTCGACCGCATCCGGCAGGTCGTCACCGCGGGCGAGGCGGGCGGCGATTGCGCTCGACAGCGTGCATCCGGAACCGTGCGTAGCTGCGGAGTCGATTCGAGAGTTGACGTACGTCGTCGTTTCTTCGGGCGTTACGAGCGCGTCGACGACGGTCGAATCGTCGGTGTCGACATGCCCGCCTTTCAGGAGCACGGCGTCCGCACCCCACTCGAAGAACTGGTCTGCGGCGGCGTGCTGTGTCTCTTCCGTATCGGGGAAGTGGCCGGTAATCGCCTCGGCCTCGTCCGCGTTCGGGGTCACGAGTGTCGCCTGTGCGAACAGGTCGGTGTAGTCGTCGACGGCGTCCTCGTCGAGCAGTCGGTCGCCGGAGGTGGCGACCATCACGGGGTCGAGGACGACCGGGCCGTCGTAGTCGGCGAGGCAGTCCGCGACCGTCTCGATAGCCTCCGCCGTCGCCAACATGCCGAGTTTGACGGCCGCAATGTCGAAGTCGTCAGCGAGCGCGTCGAACTGCGCGCGAATCGCGTCTGTGGGGAGGACGTGAGTCGCCTCGACGCCGCGGGTGTTTTGCGCCGTCGCGGCGACGATGACCGACCCGCCGTAGACGCCAAGTCGCGTCATCGTCTTCAAGTCGGCTTGGATGCCCGCGCCGCCGCCGGAGTCGCTGGTGGCAATCGTAATTGCGTACGGCGGGGTCTGCGGAGTCGGCTGTGTCGGTGACATCTCACCGCACCTCGATTCGTTCGACGCGGTCGGAGAGGTCGGAGAGTTCTTCCCCCGCGAGTCCGGCAGCCGCGTCGAGGAACGAGACCCTGTAGCTCGCCGGACCGTGGTAATCGCCGAAAACGCCGTCAGCCGCGAGTTCGCCAGCCAATCCGTAGGCGGCCGTTCCCGCGAGCGCAGCATCGAGCGGGTCGTCGATTGCGGCGGCGAAGACGGCGAGCGTCACGCCGAGCATACAGCCGGTACCGACGACTTCGCCCATCATCGAGTGGCCTGCGTGAACCTCGTAGGCCGCGTCCTCGGTTGCGACGATGTCGGTCTCACCGGACGCGACGACGACGGCACCCGTCTGGCGAGCGCATTCGACCGCCGTCGCGGCGATTTCGGCGTACTCGCCGACCGACTCCACGCCCCGAACTTCGGCGTTCTCGCCGACGAGCGCGGAAATTTCGCCGTAGTTTCCGTTGAGCACGTCGACGTCGAGTTCGGTGACGAGGCGCTCTGCAACCCGCGAACGGGTTGGGGTCGCACCGACGCCGACGGGGTCGACGACGAGCGGCACGTCGTGGTCTCCCGCCGCGGCACCGGCGGCCAGCATCGTCGCCTCACCCGTCTCGCTCACGGTTCCCATGTTGAGCAGACAGCCGTCGGCGATTGCGACCATGTCGGCAACCTCGCGTTCGTCGTCGGACATGACCGGCAGGCCGCCCCAGTGCAGCGTGATGTTCGCCACGTCGTTGACGGTGACGTTGTTCGTGACCGAGTTGACGAGCGGTTGGTTGTCGGCAACAGCGGTGAGCGCCTCGTCGAGCGAGAGTCCGAATTCCGGGTCGAGACTGCTCATCGGCGGTCCCTCCCTTCGGCGGCGGCGGTCGCAAGTCGACGGGTCGGGCTTTTTCGGTCGTCTTCGGCGGGGGTGGCGGGGGTGAGCCCGGCTCCCCTCGCCCCTTCGGGGGCGCCGA
>NZ_JBZRPK010000732.1:5434-57968 GCF_058382125.1 Haloferax sp. s1 | reverse complement strand
CCTGATCCTCGGGGGCCCCTCCGTCCGGCGCCGCGGGTCGCATGCCGACGTGCTGGGCTTTCTGGATCGCCTGCGGCGGTGATGGCGGAGACGACAGCGACGCCATCGGCTCCAGCGGCGACGACATCGGCGGCGTTCGACGGCGTGATGCCGCCAATGCCGACGAGCGGAATCGAGACGGCGTCGGCGACCGCGGAAACTCGCTTGACGCCGATTTCGGACTGGTCGGGGTCAGTCTGCTTCGTTGTCGTCGAAAAGACGGCACCCACGCCGAGGTAGTCCGCACCCGCTTCTTCGGCGGCCTTCGCGCCTGCGACGGTCGAAACCGACCGACCGATGATGGTGTCTGCGCCGAGTTGCTCGCGCGCGACGGAGACGGGAACGTCGTCGTCGCCGAGGTGGACGCCGTCGGCGTCGATTGCAGCGGCGATATCGACTCGGTCGTTGACGACGAGCGAGACGCCCGCATCGGCCGTCACGTCCCGAACTTCACACCCGGTTTCGTATCGCTCGCGGGCGCTTGCGTGCTTCTCGCGGAGCTGGACAACATCGACGCCCCCATCAACTGCGGCCTGCACCACGTCGAGCGTCGTCCGACCGTTGGAGAGGTCAGACTGCGTGACGAGGTAGGTGTCTATCGGGGTATTCATTAGTTGTATTCGGTAGTGGTTCGCAGGTCCCCAAAATAGTTCCTACTGGGGCATCCACGATTCGGCTCCGTTTCCCGCGGTTTGAGAGCCTGTCTTCAGGGTTATGCTGTAAGCGAACGAATAGGAAGATGGTGGGAACAGATGGATTCACTCCTGATTGCCTACGGTACACGAGAGGGACGGACTGCGAAGATAGCCGACCGAATCGCGACGCTGCTCGAAGCGGGCGGGCACGAGACGGTGACAATCTCAGTCGACGACGGTGGGGACGACGCTTCGACAGAGACCAGTGGGTGAGTCCGATGAAACGCCGCACACTGGGCATCGTTGTCGTCGTCGTCCTGCTCGTCGTCGCCGCTATCGGCGGCGGTCTCTGGGCGTTTGGCCGACTCTCGTTTCTCGACTCCTACGGGAGTCAGTACGACTACAGCGTCCGTATCTCGGCGGACGAGCAGATTTCCAACGTGACGATTCTCGTCCCACTTCCTGTCGCTAACAACTCGTCTCCAATCGGCGATACCGTCGAATCGCGGGAGTATCTCGTCCCCGAAACGTGGACCTACGACGTGGTAGAGACGCAGTACGGCCCGATGCTTCGGGTTCGAGCGGACGAGATACCCGCCGAACCGACCTACCACCGAGCAGTCGTAGAGAACGACCGACTCGTCCGCTGGGAGCAGATTCCCGAACGCGAGTACAGCCGAAACGACTCCGATACGCTCCGCGTCGAACACGATGCGGTAGACCTCAACGCCGACGCGACGGTAAACCGCTCTATCGACACGCGGTCTCCCGAGGGAGCTGAACCGCTCTTCCACCCGCGTGCTAACTCGCAGCGAGTCCCGTGCGAGTGGCCCCGCGAAGACGACGAGACGCGGTGCTACTCGTACGACACGATGCTGTTCCTGCAGTACGACGGTCCGGAGACGACCAACGTCTCCGTGAACGTCGAACTCTACGGAACAAACTCGTGGTGGGTCGGCGGGTGGAACTACAACGAGTACAGCGACCGAATCCACGCCTACGATATCCCTGCTGACCGACAGGGCTGGGTCGTCGTCGACGGCGAACTCCAGACGGGCGCGGGGAACTATCCGCGGAACCCGCCGCAGTAACTCGGCGAGGAATTGCCATCTCTCCCTTCTGGTGGCAAAGATGGCGGCTCGCACACACACTTTTGCTATTCTAAACAATTATATATGATAATGGTTGGCGACGACTCTTCGTGGCCGAATCGCGCCACGACGGCGGTTGACGAAGGGGACTTGAGCGACTTCCGGCGATTTCAGGAGTCACGTGACTACGAGGTATCCGACGTAGCGGCCCACGCCGAGTTGGCGTCCGACTTGCGCGACGCCGTCGAGGGCGAGGTTCGATTCGACGAGTACACGCAGGTCTTGTACGCCACAGACGGGTCGATTTACCGCGCCCGTCCGGCGGGAGTGGTCATCCCCCGCGACCCCGACGACGTTCGGGCGGCGGTCGAAATCGCCGCGGCGCACGACGTTCCGATTCTTCCGCGCGGGGCGGGGTCGTCGCTGGCGGGGCAGACAGTCGGTCCCGGCTGTGTCGTCCTCGACTTCTCGAAGTATATGGACGATATCGTCGCGGTCGACCCCGAGAATCGACGGGCGACGGTTCAACCCGGCGTGGTTCAGGACGACCTCGACGACCGTCTCTCGGCACACGGCCTGAAGTTCGCACCCGACCCCGCGTCCTCGAATCGAGCGACAATCGGCGGTGGCATCGGCAACAACTCGACCGGGGCACACTCGGTCCGCTACGGCATCACCGACGCCTACACCGAGGAGTTGCGCGTCGTACTCGCCGATGGGTCGCTCGTGCACACCCGCGACGTGGTCGTCGGAAGCGACGAGTGGGACGACATCGTGGCGAAAGACGACCGCGAGGCCGAAATCTATCGGACCGTAGTCCGACTGGTCGAAGAGAACGAAACCGAAATCGAACAGCGGTATCCCGAGCTCAAGCGCTGTGTCTCCGGCTACAACCTCCACAAAGTCGTCTTCGAGAACGACGACGGTGAAACGGTCGTCAACCTCTCGAAACTGTTCGTCGGCGCGGAGGGCACACTCGGCGTCGTCGTCGAAGCCACCGTGTCGCTCGTGACGGTGCCCGAAGAGACGGCACTCGTGCTCTACGCCTACGACGACCTCCTCGACGCGATGACGGCGGTTCCCGACGCGCTCGACTTCGACGCGAGCGCCGTCGAACTCATGGACGACGAGGTGTTCAGGATGGCCGCCGAGTCGAGCGAATACGCCCAGTACGTCGAGGGGATTCCCGACGGGACGGCTGCGACGCTGATGCTGGAGTTCGATTCCGAACTCCACGACGACTTCGAGGCGGTGATTCAGGCGGCCAACGACCACTTCCTGCGGTCGGAGTTGGAGGCGGAGGCGGAGTCGAAAGCGGAGGCGAAGTCGAAAGCGGAAGCGGACGACGGCAGGGCGTTCGACGCCATCGAAGCCTACACCGACGAGGCGCAGGCGAACCTCTGGAAACTCCGGAAGGCGGCGATTCCGCTGCTCATGTCCTTGCAGGGCGACCCGAAGCCGTACCCCTTCATCGAGGACGCGAGCGTTCCGCCGGAAGAACTCGCGGAGTACGTGCAGTCGTTCGAGGATGTACTGGCGGACCACGGAACATCGGCGGCGTACTTCGCCCACGCCGGGGCCGGGACGCTTCACATTCGACCCATTCTGAACCTGAAAGACCGAGACGGCATCGAGACGATGCGGTCGATAACCGACGACGTGACCGACCTCGTATTGGAACACCACGGGGCGTTCTCCGGCGAGCACGGCGACGGTCTCGCCAGAACCGAGTGGAATCCGAAGATGTACGGCCCGGCGCTCTGGGACGCGTTCAAGCAGGTAAAATCGGCGTTCGACCCCGACTGGCGCATGAATCCGGGGAAGGTCGTCTACCGCAGCGATGACCCGACCGACATGCGCGAGAACCTGCGGTACGGCGCGTCGTACGCCTCGCTCGAACCGGCGACGACGCTCGATTTCGAGGACGAAGGCGGCTTCTCGCACCTCGTGGAGCTGTGCAACGGCTGTGGAACGTGTCGCCAGACCGGGTCGGAGACGATGTGCCCGACGTACCGGGCATCCAAGGACGAGACGGAGACGACTCGCGGCAGGGCGAACATGTTGCGGGCGGCCATCAGCGGCGACCTTCCCGAAGAAGAACTCTACACCGAACGGTTCCAAGAGGAGATTCTCGGCCTCTGTATCGGGTGTAAGGGATGCAAGAACGACTGTCCGACCGGCGTCGACCTCGCGAAACTCAAAGCCGAGGTGAAACACAAGCATCACGCCGAAGCAGGCGCGTCGATTCGGGAACGACTATTCGCCAACATCGACCGGTTTGCACGACTCGGGAGCGTACTGGCACCCGTTTCGAACTGGGCCGCTGAACTGCCGGGTGCGCGGGACGCGATGGACCGCCTCGTCGGCATCGCGTCCGACCGAGAACTACCGTCGTTCACCAGCAACACGCTCGAACAGTGGATGAAATTCCGCGAAGCCACCGTCTCGCAGGCCGAGGCGACACATCGCGTCCTCCTGTTCCCGGACACGTACACGAACTACGTCACGCCCGAAATCGGCAAAGCCGCGGTGCGGACACTGGAGGCGGCGGGCGTCCACGTCCGACTCGCCGAGAACGTCCATCCGAGCGGGCGAGCCGCCTACTCCGGCGGATTTCTCGACCTCGCGCGGAAGCGCGCGGGACACAACGTCGAGGCGCTCCGTCCATTCGTCGAAGACGGCTGGTCCGTGGTCTTCACCGAGCCGTCCGACGTGGTGATGTTCCAAGACGAGTACGACGACCTCCTGCCGAACGAGGCCGTCGCCCCGGTCGGAGCGGCAGCCTACGGCGTCATGGAGTTCATCGACGTGTACCGACTCGACGAGGAACTCCCCATTCGCGGCCGCGAATCGACCGGTTTGGGGTCTGTGGGAACCGCCGGAACCGCCGTCGCCGACGGCGGCGACCTCGGGTCGCTGACGTACCACGGCCACTGCAACCAGAAGGCGCTGAACAAGGACCACCACGCCGTGGGCGTCCTCCGGCGCGTCGGCTACGACGTGGACCCGCTCGATTCGGGGTGCTGCGGAATGGCTGGAAGCTTCGGCTACGAATCCGAACACTACGACCTCTCGAAGGCAATCGGCCGCATCCTGTTCGAGAAAGTAGACGAGAGCGACGGCGACACCGTCGTCGCACCCGGTGCATCGTGTCGGTCGCAACTCGCCGACCGGGAGCGTGAGGGAGTGCACCGGCCAGCCCACCCGATAGAGAAGGTCGCAGAGGCGTTGGCCGGCTAAGACGCTCTACCGGCTCTAGTCACAAGACCGACCGCTCTCCGAACGTCCTTCCGCAATCACATTTCTTTTGGTCCACTACGTGGCACGTCACACAAGACCATGACAGACGCACCCGATGTCGGCGAACTCACCCCGCCGAATCGAACCCTGATGGGTCCCGGACCGAGCGACGCCCACCCGCGCGTCCTCCGAGCGATGTCGACGCCGCTCGTCGGCCATCTCGACCCGTCGTTCATCGACATCATGAACGAGGTGCAGGACCTCATGCGCTACACGTTCCGCACCGATAACCAGTGGACGATACCGGTGTCCGGGACCGGGTCGGCGTCGATGGAGGCAGCCATCGGCAACCTCGTCGAACCGGGTGATACGGTGCTCGTCCCCACGAACGGATATTTCGGCGGTCGCATGGAGTCGATGGCCGAACGCGCCGGCGGCAACGTCGTCCACGTCGACGCGCCGTGGGGCGAACCGCTCGACTCCGCCGACGTGCAGGCGGCCTTCGACGAATACCAACCGGACGTGTTCGGGTTCGTCCACGCCGAAACGTCGACCGGCGTCAAGCAACCGAGCGTCCCCGAACTGACGGGCATCGCTCACGACCACGACGCCCTCGTCATCGCGGACTGTGTGACTTCGCTCGGCGGCGTCGAACTCGAAGTCGACGACTGGGGTATCGACGTCGCCTACGCTGGGCCGCAGAAGTGTCTCTCCTGTCCGCCGGGTGCGAGTCCGCTCACGCTCAACGACCGCGCGATGGACAAGGTTCTGTCGCGTGAGGACCCACCACGCTCGTGGTATCTCGACCTCTCGCTACTCGAAGGCTACTGGGGCGACGACCGGTCGTACCACCATACTGCGCCCATCACCAACGTCTACGCGATTCGCGAGGCGCTCAGGTTGGTCGCCGAGGAGGGTATCGAAAACCGGTGGGACCGCCACCGCCGCGTCGCGGGCGCACTGAAAGCGGCCGTCGAAGCGATGGGTCTCGGGCTGAATCCCGAAGACGAGTACTGGCTGCCGAGTCTCAACGCGGTACTCGTCCCCGACGGGGTCCACGCAGGTGAGGCAATCGACTACGTCCTCGAACAGTACGACCTCGAAATCGCCGGCGGTCTCGGCGCGCTCGCGGGCGACATCTTCCGTATCGGCTGTATGGGCTACTCCGCCCAGCCCGAGAACGTTTCGTTCCTCATAACAGCCCTCGGCGAGGCGCTGGAGGCGCAGGGTGCCGATGTAGACGCGGACGCCGGGTTCGCGGCAATGCACGACGAACTTGCCGAGTAGGGTTTGACCAACCGCGACGGTGGGGCCGCAGTACTCACGGGGTGGCACAGACTGCCCCGGTCCAATTTCGGGTTAGCCACTGCCAAACCGAAGCGAGACAAACGAGTATCAGAGAAATTGGGCTAAAATGGCGTGAACTAATTCACTACTTCATGATGTTCTGGAACGTCAATACATACAATGAAGCGACGCAGCGTGGTTGTTGTATTGGTCGTTGTACTCGCAGTCGGTGGGGTCGGTATCGCACTCGGTACCGGGTTCGGTCCCGAGTCGGGGGACAAAGACGCATCCAGTAGTGACTTCCCCACGCAGACGCCAACACCGACGCAGATGTCGTCTCCGACACCAAGCGAAGACGAGAAAAGTGATTCGACGGAAGATGCGCCCACATCGGGCGAGTCAACTCCAGAACCGCCGTTCGTATTCCAGATAGACGAAATCGAGAAGTGCGGACAGACGTGCCGCGACGTGACGAGTACGCTGGTCAATCAACAGGACGCAGACGCCACCGGCGTTACCGTCTACAGTCGTATCTTCGTCGGCAACAGCACCGATGCGGACGACGAAATTTGGCGCGGAAGCGAGGAGGTCGGAAACCTGCCTGCTGGTGAGTCCTACTCGACGACGAGGCGCGTCAAACTCTCGCTCTCGGAGGCGTTTGCGGTGCAGCAAGCTGACGGATGGATTACGATTCAGACGACCATCGAAACCGACGAGCAGACGCTTACATACTCGGAGCGCCGGGACGTTATCTGATTGCGGGCATCATCCGAGATTTGGTTGCGGTCGTCATCCGATATTTGATTGCGGGCATCATCCGAGATTTGGTTGCAGACGCGAGCGACGTTTGAGCGCCGAAAAGTGGCCCACCGCTTCCGCAACGACTTTTCGCGCCGACGCTAAAGCCCGGGTATGAACATCGAGGTTCGCGAACTGGCCGACCTCGGCCCCGACGCTCGCCGCGCCTTCTTCGAACGAGACGCCGGCGTCGGCGACGTTCGCTCCGACGTACGCGACATCGTCGAACGAGTCCGCAGGGAGGGCGACGTTGCGCTCCGGGACTACTCCCGCGAGTTCGACGACGTCGAAGTCGGCAACATCGACGTGAGCGACGCGGCCGAACGCGCCTACGACGAAATCGACGACGACGTGCGCGAAGCTATCGAGACGGCGGCGGCGAACATCCGCGAATTCCACGAGCGACAGGTCCCCGAAGACTGGCGCGAGGACTTCGGCGCTTCCGGCACGCGCGAACTCGGGCGACGCTACCGCCCCCTTGACCGCGTCGGCGTCTACGCACCCGGCGGTACCGCAGCCTACCCGTCCAGCGTTCTCATGGGTGTCATCCCCGCCAAAGTCGCGGGCGTCGAGCACGTCGCGGTCGCCACGCCGCCCGCCGACACGATGAACCCCGTCACCCTCGCTGCAATGCACGTCGCGGGTGCTGACGCGGTGTACTCTGTTGGTGGCGCACAAGGCATCGCCGCTCTCGCCTACGGCACGGAGACCGTGAAGGCCGTCCAGAAGGTCGTCGGCCCGGGCAACAAGTGGGTTACGGCTGCGAAGGCCGAGGTTCGCGGCGACGTTGACATCGACTTCCTCGCCGGTCCCTCCGAGGTACTCGTCGTCGCCGACGAGACCGCAGAGGTGCGATTCGTCGCGGCCGACCTCGTCGCACAGGCCGAACACGACCCGAACGCTTCCGTGGTCGCCGTCACCGACGACGCCGACCTCGCCACAGAAATCGTCGAGGAGGTCGAGCGACAGGCCGCAGAGCGCGAACGCACCGAGACCATCGAGGCAGCGCTGGAGAACGACGCTTCGGGCGTGCTCGTCGCCCGCTCGATGTCCGAAGCGGTGCTCTTCGCCGAAGAGTACGCCGCAGAGCACCTGTCGATTCAGGCCGACGATGACGAAGCTCTCCTCGACCGTATCGACTCGGCCGGAAGCGTCTTCCTCGGTCCGTACACCCCAGTCGCCGCGGGCGACTACGCCTCCGGAACGAACCACGTGCTACCGACTGGTGCCGGTGCGAAGCAACAGGGCGGACTCTCGGTGGACCACTTCGTCCGCTCGACAACTGTCCAGCGACTCGACCAGGAGGCGCTTTCGGGCCTCTCAGAGACGGTTACGACGCTCGCCGAAGCGGAAGGACTCGACGCGCACGCACAGAGCGTCCGCGAACGGTTCGAGGAGTAAGGGTCGGAAACGGCACGACCGTCGTCGCGGCAGCAGCTTTTTTCACCCGGCGGCACAGTTAACCGTTCCCACAGTATAACGGGTAGTATGAGTACCGAATCCGCGACTGGCAGCGACGAGGCGGCCGTCACGGTTACGCCCGAGGCCGCGGACGAAGCCATCTCGCTCCTCGAAGGAGAGTCGATGGACACCGACGTGGCTGGTCTCCGCCTGTTCGTCCAGCAGGGCGGCTGCGCCGGTTTGTCGTATGGGATGCGGTTCGATGGCGAACCGGAAGACGACGACACCGTCGTCGAACAACACGGCCTCCGCGTGTTCGTCGACCCGGCGAGTATGAACTACATCGGCGGCGCGACGCTCGACTACGAGGGCGGCCTGCAAGGGGCAGGTTTCAACGTCGAGAACCCGAACGCATCGAGCAGTTGCGGCTGTGGCGAATCCTTCCGCACATAGGTCCAATTTCTTAAGCCACCTGCTTCCCAACCGGGTGCTATGACCCAACTCCAGTCACAGACTGTACCGGGTGGGAAAACTGTGTTCGTCGCGAGCAACGAATTCGACCGCGGGTCGAAAGGCCCGTTCTACGTCGTGTACTCGACCGATAGCGCCGAGTCCCGATGGGGCTACCGCTGTGGGAACTGCGATTCGTTCGACACCGCGATGGACACGATGGGTCGCGTCGAATGCAACGAGTGTGGAAACGTCCGGAAACCAGACGAGTGGGACGCCGCCCACGAATAGTATCGCCGCAAAAGCAACACATTCGCAGTCATTGGTACGGTATATCGTGACAATCTTTATCACAGGTGCGGGTGTACGTTGACCTGCATGGCCCAGGCTTCGATGCCTCCTGTTCAGGAGGCTCGGTCGATATTCGGTCAGCTCGGCTACACCGTCTCGGGCGACGGTCCCGATATGCTGGCTGAACGCAAGTGGCGTACGGTCCAAGTGACCGCACTGAGTTCGCGCGAAGCGACCAATTGCCGTCCGGCGTTTACAGACGGCGGAACCGAGACACAGTACCGGCTCCGCTGTTTCGTGACGTGGGACGACCACATTAGCGCGCTTCGAGAGCGACTTCGCGGTATCGACCTTCCGTACGAATGGGCAATTATCGGCGTCTCCGACAACGGAGGTGACGACTACGAGGTCGTCCGGGGCACGAACACGTGACTCGGGTCGGCCTGCACAGCTTATAATCACAGACACGCGCCCAAACGTTTTCTCAGCCCGTCGCTAACGGACGGGCATGACACGGACCACGCAGACGGGGCTCCGTCGATTCGTCCGTAGCAGACGACTCAATGCAGCGCTCGCGTGGCTGTTCGTCGGCTTTCTCACAGCGGTCGCTATCGGGAGTGTCGTCACCGGCGGCGACCTCGTGTGGGGCGGCTTCGCCGCGGGTGTCGCCGTCCTGACCGTCGTCCCCGCCGTTGCGTTTCGTGAGCCACAGGCGATGCTTCCGTGGGAAGTCATCGCGCTGGCTTCGTTTCCGCTCGTCGCCCGGGTTCTCGTTCGAGGCCAGACCATCGGCGGCGTGATGTTCACGGGCCGCGTTTCGACCTATCTCGCGGTCGCCGCGGTCGCACTCATCGTCGCGGTCGAGTTGGACGTGTTCACACCCGTCCGGATGAACTACTCGTTTGCTATCGTCTTCGTCGTCATCGCCACGATGGCCGCGGCGGGCGTCTGGGCGGTCGTACAGTGGCTCTCAGATATCTATCTCGGAACGGAATTGCTGTTCAACGGGCGGAGCGACGATGTCATCGAGACAGGTCTGATGTGGGATTTCGTCGCCGCCACGGTCGCCGGGCTCGTCGCCGGATTACTGTTCGAGCACTACTTCCGCCGCCGGGCGGGGTCGCGAGAACGCCTCCCCAACGAAGTCGCAGAAGTCGGGGAGACCCAAGAGTCGGATGGGAGCCAAGTGACGAGGAGAGAAGAACTGAGTGAAGCCCTGGAACTGGAGGACGGTGACCTGCCGTGAAGGTTCGAACGAGGCTCCACATCGACGAACGGCGACAGCAACAGCTCTCACGAGCCATGCAGATAATTCTCATCGGTCTCATCTTCATCGGCCTTGACCGGCCAAACTTCGGTATCGTCGTCAACGCCTCGGTCAGCCTCGGTGTGACGTACCTCCCAGCACTACTCGAACGCGACTACCGCATTCCCATGGATGCGGGCCTGACGCTTTGGATATCCTCCGCGGCGTTTTTCCACGCCCTCGGGACCGTTGGCGTTCCCGGCACGGAGACGAGTTTCTACGCAGGCATCTGGTGGTGGGACCACTTCACGCACGCACTGTCGTCTTCTGTTGTCGCCGCCGCTGGCTACGCGACCGTCCGCGCGGTCGACGAACACACGACTGCCATCTACCTCCCGCCCAGATTTATGTTCGTCTTTATCCTGCTTTTCGTCCTCGCGTTCGGAGTCTTCTGGGAAGTCATCGAATTCGCCATCTCGGGGGTCGCCGCGCTCACCGGAGCAGGGTCCGTCCTGACGCAGTACGGACTCGAAGACACACTCTTGGACCTCGTGTTCGACGCTATCGGCGGCGTCGTCGTCGCCATCTGGGGAACGGCTCACCTTACTGATGTGGTCGGGGCGCTTCAACAACGACTTGAGAAGGCCACCCGCGAAGGGTGATTTCCGTCTTCCGAGCTGCTGACCTCGTAGTCGAGTGTTTATAGACGCTCGTCTACGGTGTACCGGAACCGCGATGCTGTATCGTGAGATTGGGGACGATTATTTGTGATAGTACGACGAATGGTCAGCCGAGATGGTGTTTAAGAAAATCACCCTCATCGGTCGGAGTAACGAGAGTTTCGACGCGGCAGTCGACGACGCCATCGACCGAGCGGAGGAGACGCTCGCCGGCGTCCACTGGGTCGAAGTGGAAGAACTCGGCGTCGAAGTCGCGTCCGTCGAGACACGAGAGTACCAAGCCGAGGTTATCGTCGCGTTCGAACTCGAAGCAGAAGAATAGACGAGCGTCACACTGCGGCGGAGTGAGGCGAGTCGGGGTGGTGCACCCACCACCGTCCCGACCCGTTCTTCCGTCCGCATCAACCCCTCTCCGTCGTGTTGTCCCGACGGCTTCTTGTCCACTCAGACCCCCACATTCGAGAAGCGAATGCCTCGTCTCCTCCACTACTCCGATATCGAGAACGTCTTCGACGACCCCCTGCGTGCTGGTCGGCTCGCCGGGTGCGTCTCCGCCCTCGACGACGACCACACGCTCGTCGTCGGCAGTGGCGACAACACCTCACCGGGCGTTCTGTCACTCATCGAACGCGGTGGGCAGGCGCTCGACTTTTATCACGCCGTCGACGCCGACTTCGAGACGTTCGGCAACCACGACTTCGATTACGGTCCTACTCGGACCCGCGAACTCGTCTCCGCGAGTCGTCCCACGTGGGTTACGAGCAACGTCTACGACGAAACCGCCGACCGGTTCGGTGCCGCCGAAGGGACCGTCCCGTGGGCCACCGCAGCGGTCGGCGGACTGACGCTCGGGTTCTTTGGCGTCACCGACCCCGCGACGGAGTCGACCAACCCCGAAGCGGTCGACCTCACGTTCACCGACCCCTACGAAGCGGCCGCCGACGCCATCGCTGCACTCCGCGAAGAGGGCGCGGATGCGGTCGTCGCGCTCTCGCACCTCGGCAGCGGCGACGACGAACTCGCCCGCCGCTGCGATGTCGACCTCGTTCTCGGTGGGCACGTCCACGCCGAACGAGACGATGTCGTCGACGGCGTTCCTATTGTCCGACCCGGAGCCAACGGCCACGTCGTCTGGGAAGTCCGACTCGACGACGAACGAATCGAGACGGTTCGACACAGAACGTCCGAGTACCGGGGCGACGAATCGCTCGTCGAGGCACTTCACGGGCGCGTCGACGCCGCCGGTCTCGACGAAGTGCTCTGCAGAATCGACCAACCGATGGACCGTACCGAAGAGACCGTCGCCGCGGGCGAGTGTCGCGTCGGAAACGCCATTGCGGACGCCTACCGGTGGGCCACCGGGGCCGACGTGGGACTCCAGAATAGCGGCGGCATTCGCTCGGGTCCACCCGTCGGACCCGACGTGACCCACGCCGATATCGTGAGTCTCGTCCCCTTCGAAGAACACCTCGTGGTCGCCGAAGTGACCGGCGAGGAACTTCTGGACGTGTTCAACGATGCCCGTGGGTCCGCGATGGGCTTCGGCGAACCCGAGTGGTGGCACGCCCAGATAAGCGGCGCGCGAATCGTCTGGGACGACGACCGGGACGAAGTCGTCGAAGCCTTCGTCGACGGCGACCCAATCGACTCCGAGGCGCTCTACACGGTTGCGACGAGTGACTATCTGCTTCACAGTTCCGTCGAATTCTCGGCGCTCACGCGGGCGCACCGCGCCGGCGAGTTCGAGATTCAACACGACGCGGTGGCGCGGTACGCCCGCGAAGTCGGCTTCGACGCCGAAATCGAAGGCCGAATCGAACGTCGGTCGAGCGCCCACACAGAGGACTGACTCGTGCTGTGGTCCCACCGCAACGGCAGCGACTTCATCCAAGACAGAGACAGTGACCGAGGCGAACCCATCCGCGAAGGAAAGGTTCACGCACGCGTAGCGAGTGGGTCCCGAGTATGACACGGGTCGTAGTGCCGGTCCGGTATCCGCTCTCGAAGCACTCCCGGGCGACACTCGAAGAGGCGATTCGAGTTGCGAGAGAGCGCGACGCCGAGTTGACGGTGCTGCACGTCGACCTCTACCAGTCGAACCGCGGCGTGACGCGGACGGAACTCAAGCGGGCGGTCGAACGCGAGTTCGGCCCGCTCGTCCGCGCCCGATACGTCGTCCGCCACGGGTTCCTCGTCGAGGAGACGATTCTCGAAGAGGTGGCCGCCGAAGAAGCGGACATCGTCGTCATCGGGTCGAAACAGGCGAGTCGATGGCGAAAGATGCTCCGTCGGTTCCTCGACGACCCCGATATCGACGTGTACCTCCGCGAGAAACTCGACTGTACGGTTATCACTGTCCGCGCCGACTCCTGAGTATCGCTCGAATCAAGTTACTCGTCTGCTTCGTCATCCGCTGCTTCTACCGAGTCGGTCCGTCCAGTCGGTGGCGACGCAACCGTGTGACGGTGGTCTTCGGGACCGTCGCCACCGGAGACCCGAACTGCCCCGCTCGTGTCGTCGAAGACGAGGTGCGTGTGCGGGTACGCGAACTCGACGTTCGCGTCGGAGTCTTCGAGGTGAGACCACAACCTCGTCTGGACCTCGGACTGAATCTTGAGCATCTTGTACGGTTTCAGCGCCCAGTAGCGGAGTCGCAGGAGGACGCCGTTATCCGCGTACGATTCGATATACGCGGTTGGCTTCGCCGGATACCGGGCGCTCCCGATGCGGATGTCCGGACCGCCTTCGATAACTGCCTCGCAGTCGCGGGCGGCGCGTTCGACGAGGTCGCGGGCGGCCGCGATATCGGATTCGTAGGTGACGAGCACGTCGAGCGTCAGGCGCGTCCGCTCGTCTTCGGCGGAGTAGTTGGTAACGTCGCGCTCGCGGATGTTCGAATTCGGCATGACCAGAAAGGTGTTGTCGAGGGTGAACACCTTCGTGTAGCGCAGGTTGATTTCCTCGACGAACCCGCGGGTCCCGTTGTCGAGTTCGATCATGTCGCCGATTTCGTAGGGCTGGTCCGCGAGGACGAATACGCCGTTGATGATGCTCCCGACGATGGGAGCGAGCACGATACCGAGAACGGCAGAAAACACCGTCACCGAGAGGACGATGTTGCCCAGTTCGAAACCGAGAATACCCGCGGCGACGCCGCCACCCGTGAGGATAATGGATAGGCGGACGAATCTGAGAATCGTCTGTGCGACGCTCTGGCGGCGGAAGTGTCGGGCGACCGGCCGACCGAGTAGGCGAACGACGTACTTCGAGAGACCGACTGACAATCCGAGAACGAGAGCGGCCAAGACGAGTTGCCATCCGGGGAACACCAGATACTCGGGGACGAAGTCCGGCGGTTTCATCGCCCCGGACTGAAGCGCGACGAAAACGGGATGTGTCCCGTCGGCCAGCAACGTCCCGGTGACAACATCCCGCATGCTGACGACCCCCTCGACTCCGTCCATGGAAATCGCAACGGGAAGGGTCGAAAAAAGGGTTGCCACTGCGGGAATTCAGGTCGCAGTGAACGGCTACGTATTGGTACTCCGAACAGGAAGTTGCCACACAGAGACTAGACCACGGATGCGACGGCCTCGTCGAGCGACTCCGCAAGCGCAAACCGGAACTACCAGATACTCCGGGGATATGTAAGCGGTATATAGAGACGAATTCTGCTCGGCGTGGCTCCGGCTACCGCTTCCACGCGTCTCCAACTATACCACCTATTTTCGGAATTCTGTGCTACTCGGTTTTCAGTAAATGTTTTAGGTGATGACGTACACGTCACGACCATGGCTGACGAACTGCGACTCACCATGGAGCGAGTCGGTGAGCGCTTCAACCTCGGCGAGTACGAAATCGACGCGTACCTTGCCGTCCTCGAACACGGACAGTTGACGGCGAGCGAAATCGCCGACCGAACCAGTATCCCGCAACCTCGGGTGTACGACACGGTTCGAAGCCTCTCCGACCGCGGACTCGTCGAACTCCGCGAGTCGCGCCCCATGAAAATCGTCGCGGTCGACCCGGACGACGCCTTCTCGAACGTCAAGACCTCGCTGGAGGAACTCATCGAGGAACTGGAAGCGCGCTACACCGCCCCCGCCCGAGACACCGAGGCAGTCTCGCTCGTCAAGTCGCGGTCGACCATCCTGCGCTACATCGAGGAGATTATCGAGGCGGCCGAGTACGAACTCGTGCTCTCTTTGACGCCGGACCTGCTCCGTCGCTTCCGCGACGACCTCGCGGCGGCCATCGACAGCGGCGTCAGCATCGACCTCCTGATTACGCCCGCCTCCCGCGCACCCGACCCGGACGAGTTCAACTACCTCGACGTGGCGACCATCGCCCGCGCCCGCCGCGGTATCACCTCGCCCGTCCTCGCGGTTGCCGACGGCGAGTACTCAATCTACGCGACGCAGGACGCGCTCCGCGACGACCGCGACCGCTACGGCGTCATCTTCAACCGCTCCGCGCTCGGCTTCCTCGTGAGCGGCTTCTTCGGGACCGTCCTCTGGAGTACCGCCGAAACCATCGTCGCGAACGGCAAGCGCCGTCCCTTCCCGCGCCGCTACGCCTCGATTCGCCGCGCCGTCAAGGACATCCGCGAAATCGAAGGTGACTTCTACGCTTCCATCTCCGGCCGCGACGTGGAAACGGGCGATGCCATCGTCGTCGAGGGCCGCGTCATCGAGACGGCCTTCGAGGACACAGAAGAAGTCGCGTCGCTTCACATCGAGACTGACGAAGGCGTCGTCGAAGTCGGCGGCCTCGTCGCCGCGCTCGAAGACGTAGAAGGACAGGAGATTCTGCTCGGCCGCGACGAAGTTCCGGACCGCGACCAGTTCGCCTAACTCGGGAACTCGACACTGGCGGAAACGGCGAACCACTCACTATTCTTCGCGGAACTCGTAGACGACCGCACCGCAGTCCACACAGCCGAGTATCTCGTGTTCCGGTGAGTCGTGGAGACCTGCCGTCCCGCCGCAACAGTTGCGCGTCGTCGTCTCTTCGACGACGCCGCCGCACTCGGGACACACTTCGGTGAACATCCGCATCGGTTCGGTCGCGGCGAGTGCGACCATCGGGTCGACATCGCGTTCGACGACGGTGTCGAGCGTCGCCACGTCAGCGATTGCTTGCGGGCGCGAGAGCCACACCGACATGGCCGGCCCCTCGATTGCGAGGCCACCAAAATCGGGCGTCACCGTCGCTTCGAACGGAACCGCACTCGCAACGGCGTCGGCCAATTCTTCGTCCGAGGCCGTTCGGAGCGTCGCCATCGCTGATTCCCACTCCTCGCGGGCCTCGTCGGTCAGGAACAGTCCGTCGGGTTCTTCCACGAGAACACCGGCGTTCAGGAGCGTCGAGAGCATCACGTCGGGGTCGACGTTGGCGTCGAGCGAGTCAGACTGGCGTGCGGCGGCGTCGTCCTCCCTGTGGCCGAAGATGCCGTCGAGACCGACCGCCGAGACGAGCTTCGGCGCGAACGAGGGGGTTCCGGGGACGACGTAGCCGCGCAGGTAGACGAGTAGTGTTCCGACGGCGATGACGACGGCCCCGATGGGGGGCCATAGGACGCCAAGCGCCAGACCGACGAGGACGACGAGAACTGCGTTGACCGCGGTACACGGGAGACATCGATTCTCGCCGGTGTGTTCTGGTCGCCTGAGTGCGTCGAAGACGGACATACTGGAAGAATTGGGGTGGGTGTGTTTCGCTGTTTGGGAGGAAGCGCTGTTTTCGGGATGGTGGCGCTGTGTAGAGGTTAGTTCACGGGCGGCGTTTCGAGCGTATCGAGGCGGACCGATTGACCCTCCTCGGACGAACGATAGATGGCGTCGATGACGCGCTGGACGGCAAGGCCCTGTTCGACCGTGTTTCGACCGGGATGTTCGCCCGCCGCGACTGCGTCGAGGAAGACCTGCTGTTCGGTCTTGTGGGTGTCGTTGGCTTGCGTGTCGATATCGGCGGTCGAAAGGTGGTTTCCGCCGCCGACGCCGCCCTCGTAGAACTGGAGTTCGTGACTCGCGCGGTCGAACCGGACGCCGCCCTCAGTACCGCGGAGGAAGAACTCGTCGTTGGTCGGGCGATTCGTCGCCCACGCGACTTCGAGGGAGATGGTCGTGCCCTCGTCAGTGCGGATGAACGCGCTGGCGGAGTCGTCCACGTCGAAGCCTTCCGGCCCGACGTCGTCGCCCCACATCTCGACGAAGGTGTAGTCGTCGCGGTCACCGAACTCGGAGCGAGTGATACCGGAGACTTCGACGACTTCAGGGAAGTCGAGGAAGTAGAGCGCGAGGTCGATTGCGTGGACACCGATGTCGATAAGCGAACCGCCACCGGCGATGTCCTTCGGGGTGAACCACGAACCGCGACCGGGGATACCGCGTCGTCGGGCGTGGTTGGCTTCCACGTGGGTGATGTCGCCGAAACGGCCAGTCGCGCGGTGGTGACGGATAACGTCGACCGGGTTGGCAAAGCGGTTGTTGAACCCGACCATACAGAAGCCGTCCGCCCGTTCAGAAGCGGCGGCGATGCGCTCGGCAGACTCCAGCGAGTGTGCGAGCGGCTTTTCGAGTAAGACGTCGAGTCCCGCATCGAGTGCGGCGACGGCGTACTCCTCGTGGAAGCGATTCGGTGTCGTGATGACGACGGCGTCGACCTCCGCGAACAGTTCTTCTTTCTCCTCGTAGGTGTTCACGTCGTACTTCTCTGCGAACCGACGGCGCGCGTCCGCCTGAATGTCGAGACCGCCGACGAGGGTCGCACCGAGGTCGACTAACCGGTCTGCGTGGTGGTGTCCGATGTTTCCGAGTCCGATGATACCGACCCGGGCCGATGACGCTGTACTCATGAGATAATTATTAACTACTACTGGTGTTAAGTTTCACGTTCTTTGGCCTGATTTACCAGAACCGACAAGAGGCGGCAGGAATCGTGGCCGTCGTTGGCGGCCAGTGGGAGTGTCTCGTCTTAGTAGAGTTGCTCCTCGCGTTCCTGACGCTCTTTTTCGCGTTTCTGTTCTTCCTTAAGGCGTCGCCGTCCGCGGAGGTACTGCCGCCCTTTTGGGATGAACTTGTTCTTCAGGTCGAGAACGAACGAGACGATTCCGTACGCCCAGAAGAAGAACAGAACCGTCATCCCGACGAGGTAGAACAAGCCGATTTCGGTAACCATGGTGTGTGAGTGTGGGGTTTGGAAGGTGGTTGGTCGTTCGAAAGGTGTTGTGCGTGTTCGGTAGGTGGTTGGTCGTTCGAAAGGTGTTGTGTGGTAGGTGGCGTATCGTGAGGCTTGGAGGTGTTACGTGGTCGACGGCGGATGGTCGAATCCAGACTCAGTCGTCGCTTTCGGCCTCCGTGCCGGGCGCGCCGCTTGCCTGGATACCGCTTTCGATGCCGTGGCTGATTGCCTTTCCAGTCTCCGTATCGAAGAGGTGGACCCGCGAACGGTCGAGGACGACCGTGACGTCCTCGTCATCTTCGATGTCCGCGTCGGGAGCGACGCTCATCAGCAGTTGGTCGTTGATGACGCCGGTTGTGTCTTCGAGGTCGGCGTGAGCCTCCTCGGAGAGCTTCAGGTAGACGAAGATTTCGTCGCCCATCGGCTCCAACACGTCCGTCATCGCGTCGATTTGGTGGCTGGGGTTCGACACGAGGCCCTGGTCTTCGAGGAGGTACACGTCCTCGGGGCGGATACCCATCGTCACGTCGGTTCCGACCTCGACCCCCAGCTTCGCGGGGTCGAACTCGACGCTGATGTACGTCGATTCGAATCCGTATTCGGTGACTTCACCGTCGAGGAAGTTCATCGAGGGCGACCCGATGAACCCGGCGACGAACAGGTTCTCGGGTTCGTTGTAGCAGACCAGCGGTGGGTCAATCTGCTGGAGTTGTCCCGAATCGATAACTGCGATGCGGTCAGACATCGTCATCGCCTCCGCCTGGTCGTGTGTGACGTAGATGATGGTCGTGTCCAGTTCCTTGTGCAGGCGCTGGAGTTCGGTCCGCATGTGGACGCGAAGTTTCGCGTCGAGGTTCGCGAGCGGTTCGTCCATGAGGAACACGCCGGGGTTTCGGACGATTGCGCGGGCGATAGCGACGCGCTGGCGCTGACCGCCGGACATCTCGTCGGGCATGCGTTCGAGCATTCCTTCGAGTTGGACGACATCCGCGGCGCGTTCGACGCGGTGTTGAATCTCCTCTTTGTCGTAGTTGCGGAGTCGAAGTCCGAAGGAGATGTTGTCGTATACGTTCATGTGCGGGAACAGCGCGATGTTCTGGAACACCATCGCCACTCCGCGGTCCTTCGGTGGGAGATTCGTGACCTCGCGGTCGCCGATGAAGACCTTCCCTTCCGAGGGGATGGTCAACCCGGCAATCATCTCCATCGTCGTCGACTTCCCACACCCCGACGGACCGACGAGGCAGATGAATTCACCATCCTCGATTTCGAGGTTCATGTCGTCGACCGCCGTTACGTCGCCGTAGTGCTTGCTTACGTGTTCGAGTTTAACGTCTCCCATAGTTACTCCTTCAGTGCTCCTGCAGTCAGTCCACTCACGATACGTTCCTGCGCAATTATGACAAGGATGGCCACGGGTAAGACCCCCACGATGGAGGCGGCGGCCATCAGGTTGAACGGGGTGTCGAACTGGCCCTGATATTTCAGAATACCAGCGACGATAGGTGCCCACGAGGAGGCTTCACCGTTGTTCATCAAGAACGAGAAGAAGAACTCGTTGTACACCGAGATGAACGTGAGTACTCCCGCAGTAGCCACGCCAGGTGCCGAAAGCGGCACGATGACGCGGAAAAGCGCCCCGAGACGAGTCGTTCCTTCAACCCGCGCCGCATCTTCCAACCCGTCGGGAATCTGCCCGTAGAAGGTTGTAAGGATGAAGATGGAAAGCGGCAGGAACAACGCGCTGAACGGGAACACCATCGGTGCCGGCGTGTTGAACAGGTCCGGCGTCGAGATGGTTACCGTGCCGATGCTAATGGCGGTGTTTCCGGTGAACAGTTCGAAAAGCGGGAGGAGGAACGCCGCTGGCGGGAAGTACGAGATGGCGAGAATGCCGAGCATCAGTAGGCTCTTCCCGGGGAAGCGGAGGCGTCCGAAGACGTAGCCCGCGAGGCTTGCGATGAGCAACACGAGTACGGTCGTCGTGATACCGAGCACGAAGCTATTGAACATGTACCAGTGGAACGGTACCCGTTCGAACATCGTGATGAACACCTCGGGGTTGAACCCCTTCGGGGCCAGTCCCATGTCGGTGATGAGGCGATTCGGTGTGAGCGCCAAGACGAGGAGCCAGTAGAACGGGAAGAGTGTCGTGACGAGGAAGAACACCGTTGCGACGTAGAACATCGCGCGGTAGACTCTGTCGGGGTTTTTGATAGCCGTGTTGACCCACCGACCGAGCGGTCCTCGTTTTATCTCTGCGTCTTCGGCGCCGAGACCGATTTCCGGGTTTTCGTCGGGCATGTTAGATTCCCTCACTGGCGAAGTTCACGATGTATACGGAGACCACGATGGCGATGATACCGGCGGTGACGAACGCCACTGTCGCCGAGGTCCCGTACAGCGGTGCGTTGAACGTGGTGACGACGAGACACGACAACGACGGGACGGTCTGACATCCCGCCATCGTCTCGATGATACCGTAAACTCGCATCGCGTCGATGGTGCGGAACAGCATCGCAACCAATACCGTCGGCAGGATGAGCGGGAAGGTGATGAGCTTGAACTGCTGCCAACGCGACGCGCCAGCGACCTTCGCCACGTCGTACAGCGAGCGGTCGATGCTCTGCATCCCGGCGAGGATGAGAAGCGCCATGAACGCCGAAGTCTTCCACACGTCAGCCACGATGATGAGGAACAACGCGTCTGCGGTGTCGCGCAGCGGTGTCGTTCCGATGAGACCGAGTTGGTTCATGATGGCCGGATTGTCGCTCGTGCCGACGAGGAACCCGATGTTCGGCTGGAACATCAGGAACCAAATCATCCCCTGAATGACGATGGGCACAGCCCACGGGATGATGATAGCAACGCGGACCCATCTCCGACCGCGGAAGTCCTGGTCCAAAATGAGCGCCTGACCGAAGCCGATGAGCGTTTCGAAGAGCACGCTGAACACGGTGAAGATGAGCGTCACCATCAGCGCGCTCGAATAAATGTCTGTTACGAACGGGAATTCTGTCGTGAATGTCGGGAGGAAGGCCGATGGGAGCGCAAAGTCTCGCGCGCCAGTAAACAGGTCGACGTAGTTCTGCAACCCGACGAACTCACCAAGTCGTGCGGCCCCCGTTAGCTGGTCGGCGAAAAGCGACATGCTGAACGTCGACACGAGCGGGTAGACCGCAATTACCCCTAACAGGATGAGTGCGGGTGCGAGAAGCAGGTACGCGAACTGCGTCTCCGAGAGCGTCTCCATCCAGTTGACGACCGACGAATACGGGCCGCTTCGCTGGGTCTCGGAAAGCGCCTCCCCAGATTGTTGTTCTGTTGCCATGGCAAATGTTAACGTATATTTTTAGTGCGTCGCGGTAAAGACGTTGCTCTACGCATTCTGCTCGGTTTGTTCCAGCTGTGAGGCGAGGTCGGACATCGCCTGCTCGGGCGTCTTCTCCCGGGCCATCGCGTTGTTGACCTCCTGAGCGATTTTCCCGGACTGCTGAGGCCAGACGACGGTAACTGGACGCGGAATGGCGTTTTCTCCGGCGACCTTTAGGGCGTCGAGGTAGCGACCGATGATAGGCACCTGTTTCGCTTGCTCGGAGTCGAGAAGCGACGGTCGGGGCGGAATCCAGCCGATAATCTCGAAGAGGTCGAGCTGGAACTGCTCGTCTTGCATCGTCTTCAGCACCTGCACTGCTGCCTGCTTTTTCTTGTCCGTGGCGTTCGGGTTCATCGTCATGTGCCAGCCACCGAGGGCTGCGACCGGGCCACCAGTACCCTCGTACTTGGCGTTCTCGGGTGTGATGCCGTACGGAATCGGCATGACACCGAGGTCTTCACCGAATCCGGTCTGGTCGTTTTCTGCCGACGGCTCGGCACCGTTGATGACGATGGAGTACGGCCAGTTGCGGTGCATGACGGCGTCGCCACCGGTGAACGGTTTGCGCGACGGTTCTTCGGTCCACTGGAGAACGGCTTCGGGCGAAACCTTGCCCGTGATACCGTCGAGCGAGTGCTCGTCATCCTCGCCGTGGATGAGCGTGCGGACCATTCGAATGGCGTCGAGTACGGGTTCTTCTTCGACTGTGATGGGACGGTCGCCGACGGGGCCGAAGAGGTTGTCTCGGCCGCCGAAGTACGCGCCGCCGTACGAGGTCATGAACTCGTTGAAGTCACAGCACGACAGACCCTCGTAGACGTTTGCCTGGAACGTGTAGCCGTGCTTGACATCGTTGGCGTCGAGTGCTTCCTTCGTAACCTTCGAGAATTCCGCCCAAGACATGGATTCGGTCGCCCACGTCTCGAAATCGGCGTCAGTGTAGCCCGCATTCCGGAGCAGGTCCTTGCGATACTGCATCGTCGGGAAGTCCGGGAAGAGCGGTTGCCCGTAGAGGTCGCCGTCTGTCCCTTTCGCCGTCGAGACGCTGGCCTGGAAGTATTCATCTTCGATGGTTGACACCATCTCACTCGGGAGCGACTTCGAGAAATTCTGTAGGAGGTTGCGGGCGATAAACGGAATCGTCCACCCACTGTCCATCATGAGAAGCGTTGGTTCCGAACGGTCACCACCGAGCCACTGCTGGTACTGCGCCTGACGGTTGTCCGTCACCTGCGACCCGGCGATGATTTCGACGGTGATGTTTTCCGGGAGACCGGCATCCCGGAGCGCTTGAAATACTTCCTCCTTTGCGTTTCCGACGCGAGTGTCGGCGGCCCACTGGACCGTGATGTCTTCTGTGGGTGCTTCAGTGTTAATCGGCGTATCAGTGTCCGCTCCACCACCACCGTTTCCACCCCCTCCATCTGTGCTAATACAACCGGCGAGTCCGACGGCGACGCCCGATGCGCCGGCAGCCTTTACGAAACTGCGGCGAGAGACGCCAGTTCGCTTACTCGTGTGAGAGTCAATATCAACCATTACAGTTTGTAATCTACAATCAATGATTATTTATAGTTTTGGTGCTGGCCACTACCGCTGTTGTAGTAAATTACTTGTCAATATTACCGGCAGTCCGGACTTCAGTCAATCCACCGATTTATAATTATTATTGAATATGTTTGTCCTATAATGTATTAGTCTTTACCCGGCACCGGCCCTGCGGCGTCTTCGGCGCTTCGATACGTGCCATCTCGTCGTCGGTCAGGTCGATTTCGAGTGCACCGAGGTTCTCGTCGAGGAGTTCGAGACTCGCCTCACGGTCGTTCATCATCCAGTCCGCGCCGGACCCGAAGTTCATACAGCCGAGACAAAGTCGTGAGACTTCTAGACCGGTCGTTCAGAGCCGTGTGTACGACATCTCAGACATGTCTAGGTGTTAGCTAGCAAACAACAAAACGTGCGCACGGTGAGAGAGTCGCCCACGGGCGCGCAGAGACGTAATCGCTTTAGCCCCGCCTCCGGAATCCGGGGTGTATGGATGGGCGCACACGCGAGTATCTCGAAGGTCGCTTCGGTGACTACTACCGGAGTACCGACGTTCCGCTCCCACCCGCCCCCGACGAGCGGGAGTGGGGCGTCATCCCGTGGTCGGCTGGCGGAACACGAATGCACCGACACCAGTCGTTACTCGATTTGGGTGAGCTCTCGGACTACCTCGCCCGCAGTGCGCCCCGGCACGTCTACTTCTCGTCGGCCCGGTTTGCCGACCCCGGCGCGGCGACGATGGACGACAAAGGTTGGCGAGAAGCCGACCTCGTATTCGATATCGACGCCGACCACCTCCCCGGTGTCGACCCCGAGACGACCGGTTACGCCGACATGCTCGAAGCGGGCAAGCAGGCACTTTTGGACCTCCTCGACCTTCTCGAAGACGATTTCGACTTCGACGAGATGCAAGCGGTCTTCTCGGGCGGCCGCGGATACCACGTCCACGTGCGCGACGAGTCTATCCGCGGTCTCGACAGCGAGGCGCGCCGCGAAGTCGTCGATTACATCCGCGCCATCGACCTCGACTTCGACGCGCTCATCGAGACTCGACAGCACGGCACGACGACACAGCGGGTCCTCCGAGCCGAAGGCGGGTGGGGCCGCCGCACGCACCGCAGACTCCTCGACTTCGTCGACGGCCTGATGGACATGGAAGAGGAGGCAGCGCTCGAACGGCTGAAGGAACTCGACGGCATCGGCGACGGTCGAGCGAAGACCATCCTCGGCGCGTTCCGGAATAATCCGGACGCCATCCGCGAGGGGAACGTCGAAGCCGGTGGTCCCGGCGTTCGAACACTGGTCGAATCACTCGCTCGGGAGACCGTCGAAGACGAAACGTCACCGATAGACGAACCCGTGACGACCGACACGAAGCGGCTGATTCGACTCCCGAAGAGCCTCCACGGTGGTTCGGGACTCGTCGTCGAACCCCTCGCTCGCGACGAAATCGAGGCGTTCGACCCGCTGGTCGACGCCGTTCCGGACCGCTTCCGCGGAAGTGAGGTTTCCATCAAAGTCACCGACCCCGGTGAGGTGACGTTCGATGGCGATACCTTTACACTCACATCCGGTGTGCAGTCGGTACGCGAAAGCCTCGGGGTGTTTCTCATGACCCGCGGTCGAGCTGAGAAGGTGACAGAATGAACGTAGACGACCTCAGGAGTGTGCTTCGGACGGAGCGACAGAAAGATAGCTTACAGCAACTCCGCGAGTCGTTCTACGAGGACGTTGCGGAGTATATTGCCCAACAGAAAGCGAAGCGACAGCAGAAAGCCGAACAGCTCGGAACCCCTTATTCTCCCGAAATCCGGCGCCTCACCGACGAAATCGAGACCGCAGAAGAGGTGGTAACGTCTATCTACGAACGCCGCGTCGGCAAGGTCGTCAAGGCCGCAAGTTTCGCTGCCGCCGGCATGTCATCCGAGACGGCCGGCCTGACTCACGAAGAACAGCAACTGTTCGACGATTTGGTCGCTCGAATCGAGGAAAATCGCGGAATCGTCCTCTCGGCACTCGAAGACGTTGCGGCTGCTGATTCCGCACCGACCGAGGTGTCGGCGACTGACGTGTCGACTTCGGAGCCGACGGGGACAGGTCCCGACTCGGCAGCAAACCCAATGCCATCGTCGGACACCGCACAGGCACCCGACTCGGAGCCAGCTTTTCCGCCGGACGAACCGGACCCGGAGACGGCCGGGTCGACTACCGACGCTGTCTCACCTGCAGCAGACGCCGGCGACGTACTCGCCGACGCGATGGGAACCGGTACGAGCGACTCGACATCCCAGTCCTCAGCTGACGGTGCCGACGCCTCCGCAACGGACCGTCCTACCGACGAAGCGGCGGCCGTCGTTGGTGGCGACGACCCAACGAGTGGCAGCGGTACGGACTCCACCGAAGACGACCCACTTTCGGGTCTCGCCGACGAACGCGAGACAGTCCGAATCACCGCCGACGTGGGAACTATTCTCGGCGTCGACGAACGCGAATACGACCTCGCCAACGAGGACGTGGTGACGCTCCCCGCCGCCAACGTCGACCCACTTGTCGAGCGCGGTGCCGCGGAAAAACTCGAGTGAGAAAGACCCTTCTTTGCGCCGCTTGAACTGGGAGCAATGCTCGAAATTGGCGACGAGGCTCCCGACTTCGAACTGTCTGACCAGCACGGCGACACCGTCTCGCTTTCGGACTTCCACGGCGAACACGTCGTCGTCTACTTCTACCCGCGAGCGGACACACCGGGCTGTACCACCGAAGCCTGCGGCTTCCGGGATGCGTGGGACGAGTTCGAAGTCCGCGACGTATCCGTCATCGGCATCAGCGACGACCCCGTTTCGGACCTCGACTCGTTCGCGGAGAAGTACGACCTGCCGTTTACCCTCCTCTCGGACGAGGACGGGAGCATCTCGACGAAGTACGATTCGTACGGTGAAAAGAACATGTTCGGAAACACGTTCGACGGTGTCTTCCGGAACACGTACATCGTCGGCCCCGACGGCGCTATCGAACAGGTCTACGAGGGCGTCTCGCCCGAGGGCCACGCCGAAGCGATTCTCGACGATATCGACGCCTGAGTCTCGGAAGGGTCGGCGATTTGTCGGCAACGTTTCGTAAATTGCGCCGCCTGTAGACACCAGTAGTTCTTCGTCAACGACGTCGTCTGTAGATTCCGAGAGTACCCTGTGGACCGCCTCGTGTTTCTGTAGACTCGAGCGGTCTCACGAGACGCAGAACCGACTACCGAATGCCGAGTACTATCTTTACAAACGAGGAGGGGCACACCGGATTTCCGGTGAAATGAACGTAGAACTAGTTGATAATTTCGTATCCCGAGAACTGCGTATTCCTACATAGCGGACAAGAGTGATAAGAACGTATCGATTGTGGAGTCAAAAGTGGCTTCAGCAGTCGAAAGATGTGCCAAAAAACAGCAGCGAGTCGAAATGAACGAAGTCGGTTAGAGACGGGTTACAGCCCGTTTACTGGAAGGTCCGCCCGACGCCGGTATCGCGGTCGCGTTCGACCTCGCTCTTTTGGAAGCGTTCTTCGATTTCCTCGTAGCGGCGGCGCACGTCGTCGGTGACGCTCGGGCCGATTTCGTCGAGGGCGTTTTCGAAGTGTTCCATCGTTACGCGGACGTTGCCGATGCTCTCGTCGATTTCCTCTTTGTTCACACTCTGGATGAACTCGCGGGAGGCGTTCATCGATGCCTCGCGGGCGAGGGCTTCGAGGTCGGCACCGACGTACCCCTCGGTTTTGGACGCGATTTTGTCGAGGTCGACATCGTCGGCCAACGGCTTCTCGCGCGTGTGCACGTCGAGGATGGCGCGACGGGCCTCCTCGTCCGGCACGGGGACGTGGACGTGGCGGTCCAGCCGACCGGGGCGCAAGAGCGCCGCGTCGATGAGGTCCGGCCGGTTCGTCGTGGCGATAACGACCACGTCTTCGAGTGCTTCGAGACCGTCCAACTCCGTCAGGAGTTGCGAGACGACGCGTTCTGTGACACCCGAACTCGTCGTATCACTGCCGCGTTCGGCCGCGATGGAGTCGATTTCGTCGAAGAACACCACAGTCGGAGCGTTCTCGCGGGCTTTCTTGAACACTTCGCGGACGCCCTTTTCGGACTCGCCGACGAACTTGTTCAGGAGTTCCGGCCCCTTGATTGAGATGAAGTTCGACTCCGCCTCGTTGGCGACGGCCTTGGCGAGAAGGGTCTTCCCCGTCCCCGGTGGACCGTACATCAAGACGCCCTTGGCGGCGTCCATGTCCATCGCCTGGAACACCTCGGGGTATTCGAGGGGCCACTGGATGGTTTCGCGGAGGCGTTCTTTGGTATCTCCGAGTCCGCCGACATCTTTCCACGTAACGTCGGGGACCTCGACGAACACCTCGCGGAGTGCCGAGGGTTCGATACCCTTGAGCGCCTGTTTGAAGTCGTCCTCGGTGACGCGAAGCGTCTCCAGTACTTCGGCGTCGATTTCCTCGGCCTCGAGGTCGAGTTGCGGGCGGATGCGGCGCAGTGCGTGCATCGCCGACTCCTTGGCGAGGGATTCGAGGTCGGCACCGACGAACCCGTGGGTGCTGTCGGCGTAGGCATCGAGGTCGATGTCGTCCGTAAGCGGCATGTTCCGCGTGTGGACCTGCAGAATCTCCTTGCGGCCGTCGCGGTCCGGAACACCGATTTCGATTTCGCGGTCGAACCGGCCACCACGACGGAGTGCCGTGTCGATGGCGTCGACGCGGTTGGTCGCACCGATGACGACGACTTCGCCACGTTCGTCCAGTCCGTCCATCAGCGAGAGCAGTTGGGCCACGACGCGGCGTTCCACGTCGCCACCGGCCTCACCCCGCTTTGGCGCGATGGAGTCGAGTTCGTCGATGAAGACGATTGCTGGCGAGTTCTCGGTCGCTTCCTCGAAGACTTCACGGAGTTGTTCTTCGGACTCTCCGTAGTACTTCGACATAATCTCCGGCCCGGAGATAGTGTGGAAGGACGCGTCGATTTCGTTGGCGACGGCCTTCGCGATGAGCGTCTTTCCGGTACCCGGCGGGCCGTGCAGGAGGACACCTTTCGGCGGCTCGATGCCGAGGCGCTTGAACAGTTCCGGGTGACGCATCGGCAGTTCAATCATCTCTCGGACCTGTTCGAGTTCCTTGTCGAGACCACCGATGTCTTCGTAGGTTACGGATGGACCGCTTCCGTCACCTGCCGCGGTCTCTGTAATCTGCTCGGCGGGTTTCTGGCTCACCTGGAACTCAGTGTTGTCGGTGACGACGACCGTTCCCTCCGGATTAGTCGAGGCAATCTTGATGGGCACCGACTGGCTCGACGCGCTCATGAAACCGAAGCCGAGCGGCAGTTGGATACTCTGACCCTGCGTGACAGGTTGCCCCGAGAGCTTATCGCGGATGTACGTCCCGATGTTTCCGCCGATACGGAGGTTCTGGGGGAGAGCGATGGTGACGCGACTGGCGGGTTTCACGTCTGCTTTCTCCACGTTGACGCGGTCGTCGATACCGACGCCAGCCTGCTGGCGGAGACGGCCATCGATGCGGATGATACCCGTTCCCTGGTCTTCGGGGTAGCCCGGCCAGACGCGCGCGATTGCGGTGCCCTCGTTCGGCCCCTCGATGCGGATGAAGTCGCCGCCTTCGAGGTCGAGTTCGGAGGCAGCGGCTCGGTCGATTGCGGCGAGTCCACGGCCGGCGTCCTTCTGTTTGAGCGGTTTGACGATGAGTTTCATTTATTTGTGGATGGTGATGGTGAGCACGCCGTTTCGAACCTCTACATCGGCATCGCTGCCAGGGAGTTCGAACTCCGTCTCGGTCACGTGGTCGTCGGTGTTGGCCACGACGATGGCCGTCGAGCCGACGATATCGACGTCGATCTCGTCTTCCGAGAGAGCGACGTCGGCCGCGATGACCCAGCTGTCTTCGTATTCGTACCGGCGGATGAAACGCTCGTTTCCACCGGTGAACTGTTGCATGCTCATAGTGAGTCTAACCTAAGGTTAGCTCTTTGTATATTTAAATCTTGTTTCGGTGAATCGGGTGACGGTGGCGTATTACCGAACTTTGGTTGAATTGCGGTTCACACTCGTCACACCTCACAGTATAGTTCACACCGGAGGAACGTCAATCTAGTGGCTACAATCCCGGTTATTGTACGAACCGGGGAGAACACGGGGTGAGCGTCCGTTGTAGGGTCGAATCGGTGCGTCCGAAGAGAGATAGACACAGCGGAGAAAACGAACGGTCACGGCGCAGCAAAGGCGGGCCGACACGGCGTAGGGGTTTATTCGCTCGCGGCGTCCAGATTCCACCATGGACGCGGCTACGGTGGACCACCACGGACGGACGATAGCATATCGACACCGTGACGCTGGCGGGACAGGACCGACAGTGCTGTGTATTCACGGAAGCGGCGGCTCACACGCCGTCTGGCGCGGACAGTTCCGCATCGCCAGCGACTATCCGGTTGCCGCGCTCGACCTGAGCGGGCACGGCGACAGCGACGATGTTGACGCCGCCCCCGGCTACGAGACGCTCTCTGCCTACGTCGACGACGTGGTCGCCGTAGCCGAAGCAACTGGGGCGAGCGTCCTCGTCGGGAACTCCCTCGGCGGTGCCGTTGCGATGACGCTTGCGCTCGAACGCGACCTCGACCTCGATGCACTGGTTCTCACCGGAACTGGGGCTAAACTCTCCGTGCTCGATGATCTCCTGACGTGGCTCGACAACGACTTCGACCGCGCCATCTCGTTTCTCCACAGCGGAGACAAACTACTACACACGGACGATGAGCGGTTCCGCGAAGGGTCGAAAGAAGCGATGTACGATGCGGGACAGGTCGTCACTCGACGCGACTTCCGCTCGTGTCACACCTTCGATGTTCGCGACGACCTCGACCAGATTACCGTTCCGACGCTGGCACTCGTCGGCGAGCACGACCGCCTGACACCGCCGTCATACCACGAATATCTCGCCGCCGAGCTTCCGGATTGCCAGTTCGGAACCGTCGAAGACGCCGCTCATCTCGCCATGTTAGAGCAACCGACGGCGTTCAACGACGCGGTGACCTCGTTTCTCGACCGCCGACTCGAATAGGAGGTAAAAATTCCGGCTTGCCGTCAGTTCTCAGTACAACTCGTCGAGGTCGTCTTCGACGTGACTGTGTTCTTTGGCGGGGAACTCGCCGTCTTCGACGGCCTCCTTGTACGCGCCGACGGCCTTCTCCATCTCCGATTTCACGTCGCCGAACTGGGTTGCAAAGGGCGGCACGCGGTCGCTCATACCGATGACGTCGTCGACGACGAGGACCTGTCCGTCGCAATCCGGTCCCGCGCCGATGCCGATGGTCGGAATGTCGATTGCCTCCGTGACCTGCTTTGCGACGTTCGCGGGAACGTGTTCGAGGACGAGCGAAAACGCGCCAGCATCGGCGTGCGCCTCCGCAAGTTCGAGGATTTCACGGGCGGCATCCCGGTTGGTTCCCTGTCTGCTGTAGCCGAGTTGTTTGACACGCTGCGGCGTGAGACCGAGGTGCGCCATCACGGGGATGCCGAGTTGAACGAGTTGCTCAGTCAACTCGACGGTGTGCGGCCCGCTTTCGAGTTTGACCGCGTCCGCGTTGGCCTCCTTCAACATTCGTCCGCAGTGCTCGATACTCGATGCCTCGTCCACGCCGAACGAGAGGAAGGGCATATCGGCGACGACGAGGGCATCGTCGGTTGCACGCGCCACCGCACCGGTTCGACTCTGCATCTCTTCGACTGTCACCGGCAGCGTCGACTCGTAGCCGAGTTCCGTATTGCCCATGCTGTCGCCGACGAGAATGATGTCGATACCTACGTCGTCGACGATGTGCGCCGTCGACGCATCGTATGCCGTAAGCATCGTGATTGGCTCGTTTCCAGCCTTCGACCGAAGGGCACGTACCGTGACCATGCAGGCCGTTCGCACGTCCGGGTTATGAGCGTCACCCTTGCGGTCCGGGGTGTAACCGTCCCGGCGTATCGACTGATTCGGGTCGTAAACAACGCGAAATTCCGACCGGAACCGGCACACATTAGCCCCCGCCGTGATAGCTCTACCCGTGCAACTAGTCGAGCGGACGAATCCGGAGGGTGTCGATTACGGATGGGTCATGCAGATGACCTTCGTGACGACGATTCTCGTCGGGTCGCCCATCGTTGCGCTCCTCTCGTTGAACGCTGGGCTACAGACGTGGGGTGCGCGCGCCGAATTCGCGATTCGTGTTGGTGCAGTCATCTGGTTCGTGACCTCCATCGCCCTGTTCATCTACGCCAAGCGAACCGACGCGGGCGACGGCGGAAGTGACCCTGAAACCAAAGCCGAGACTAGCACCGAAGACTGATACCCCCGACTCCGAACCTGACGACTTCCAGAAAGACCTAACGACCCCAGCAGATACCTAACGACCCCAGCAGATACCTAACGACCCCAGCAGATACCTGACACTCCGGCGGTGAGTGCCGGAAACTCTTTCACACGATACGGCGACGTTCGCGTATGATAGACGAGACCATCGAGGAGATTCGTGAGATGCAGACGCACAGCTCCTCGGTCGTCGCCGTCAAGGCCACGCAGTCGCTCGCAGAGTTGACCGAGCGCGACTACGCGACCGTCGAGGAGTTCGAGCGCGACCTCGAACGGAACATCGGCGCACTCAAGCGCGCAAACCCATCGCATGCATCGCTCTACAACGCCTTGCAGGACGTTCTCCAGAGCGTCCAGGGTGAGACGGACAGCCTCGATGAAGCGCGGGAACTCACCCACAAAACAATCAACCGCGTCGTCGAGAACGTCGAGACGGGCAAGCGCCGCGCGGCGCAAGAGGCGGCCAAGACAATCGAAGACGGAGACACGTTCCTCACGCACGACTACTCGTCGACGGTGATGGAAGCCGTCGAAATCGCCGTCGCCGACGGCGCTGAACTCACCGCCTACCTCACCGAGGCCCGCCCACGGTACCTCGGGCGCAAGTTCGCACGCGAACTCGCCGATGTCGACGGCGTCGAACCGCACCTGCTGGTCGACAGTGCATCCGGACTGTTCCTTCCCAAGTGCGACCGCGTCATCATCGGGATGGACTGCATCGTCGAGGACACGCTGTACAACCGCGTCGGAACGTTCCCACTCGTCGCCGCCGCAAACGAAGTTGGCGTCCCCGTTACTGTCGTCGGCTCCGGTGCGAAAGTCGTCGACGACGGCTTCCGCTTCGAAAACGAGATTCGCTCGCCCTCCGAAGTAATGCTCGAACCCGTCGAAGGCATCGAGTTGGAGAACCCCGCCTACGACGCCACGCCGGTCGACCTCATCGACGAGGTCATCACCGACGAGGGCGTGCTGACGTTCTGATTCGCGGTTCTCATTTTCACCGTCGCGGGTTTCAGAGTTGGCCAACGAAGAGTGCGCCGACGAGCAGCACGACACAGCCTGCGCCGAATCCAATCGAGGCGGCGGCACGCGCTTTCGCCGAGGTGCCCGCTGGGAAGCCGAGGAATCCGAACAGCGCGCCAATCGGGAGCGAAACGACGACCGCGTTCACCACGAGGTTGTCCCAAAGTGGACCGGGAACGACGCGAAAGTAGGCCGAGCCGAGCGTGGCAAGCGGAAAGAGCGTCCCAGCGATGAGTCCCGCGACGCCGAGTTGCAGTCGAGAAACCGAATGAACATCCAGACGGCGAATCACGACGCCAGCGCCGACGCTGACGACCGCACCGAAGGCCAATAGGCCGAAGATGAGCGGCTGGCTGAGGACCATCAACTACGTGTCGGTAGAGCGTGTGAAAAATCCTGTCGGCCTAGTTTCATCTCAGCCTATTCGAGGCTGACCCACTCGCCGGTCTCGTCGGACCGCTCGATGGCGTCGAGCACTTCTTGGACCTCGTAGGCGTCCTCGAACGATGGGTGGAACTCGCCACCTTCGGCCGCCTCGCCGGACTGCGTCCGACTGCCCGCAGCGGCCCGCTCTGCGACGGCGGTGAGGAACTCGTAGTTCTCGTGGACGAAGGTGTGTTCCCAGCCGATGACGTGGCCCGGTGGCCACCAGTTTCCTACGTAGGGGTCCGACTCGTCGGTGACGAGCACGGTCTCGTAGCCGCGGGCGTCGCCCGTCTTTACCTCCAGTTCGTTGAGGCGTTCGAGCGAGAACGTCAGACTCCCCTCGGAGCCGTGAATCTCGATGGTGTGGTCGTTCTTGTGGCCGTCGGCGAATCGAGAGGCTTCGAACGAGCCGACTGCGCCGTTTTCGAACTCGGCCTGTGCCGTGTAGGCGTCGTCGACCGTGACGGGTTTGTACTCGTCCGTGCCGGGCACCGGTCGCTCGTCGACGAACGTCTGGAGGTGGCCGGAGACGCGTGTAATGTCGCCCGCGACATCCGAATCCCCGACGAGGAAGCGCACGAGGTCGATAGTGTGCGCACCGAGGTCGCCGAGCGCGCCGGACCCGGCGAGGTCTTTGTCCATGCGCCACGCCCACGGTGCTTCGGGGTCGACGAGCCAATCCTGTAGGTAGCGTCCGCGGACGTGGTGAATCTCACCGAGTTCGCCGTCCTCGATGAGACCCTTCGCGTACTGAATCGCCGGGACGAACCGGTAGTTGAACGCGCATCCGGCCACGCCGTCGGCGTCGCGGGCGGCGTCGCGCATCTCTTCGGCTTCTTCGAGCGTCGGGGCGAGCGGTTTCTCACAGAAGACGTGTGCACCGGCTTCGAGGGCCGCGATGGACGGTTCGGCGTGGAGATGGTTCGGCCCGAGGTTGTAGAACACGTCCACATCGCCGACCACGTCGCGCCAGTCCGTCGCCGTCGACTCGAAGCCGAAGCGGTCGGCGGCATCGGCGAGGGCTTCCTCGTCGCGACCGACGATGACGGAGCGCTCTACGTCCGGCGCGTCGGGGAAGAACATCGGCAGGCGTGCGAGGGCGTTCGCGTGCGCCTTACCCATGAATCGGTAGCCGAGGACGCCGATTTTGAGGGATTCAGTCATTGTGTCACCCCACCAGCCGATTCAGTACCGCGAGCGAGGCCGAAGGCCGAGTCTCGTGGCACTTTTTGGTCCAGATTTTTCCGGTGAGCAGGCCACGAAGCGGCCCCGAACCGGAAAAAGGTGGGCCTGAATCGGTAGCCGAGGACGCCGATTTTGAGGGGTTCGGTCGTAGAATCGGTGTTACTCATCGAGAATCACTCCGCCCAGTAGGCCTCGCCGGGTTGCGTTTCGAAGACGGCGCGCGAGAGCACGTCGACGGCCTTCTCCAGTCCCTCGTTCGAGGAGGTGAGCGCGTCTTCGTGTTCGATAGAGAGCGCGCCCTCGTAGCCGACCATTCGAAGCGTCGAGACCACGTCCTTCCAGTGGCCTTCGTCGTGGCCGTAGCCAATCGAGCGGAAGAGCCACGAGCGGGCGGCGGTGTCGGTGTAGGAGGTGGTGTCGAGGACACCCTTGACCTTCGCGTGGTGGTCGTACACTTTCGTGTCCTTCGCGTGGAAGTGGTGGATAGCGTCGTGGTCGCCGAGGAAGCGAATCGCTTCGGTTACGTCGATATCCTGCCAATAGAGGTGCGAAGGGTCGAAGTTCGCACCGATGCGTTCGTTGGTCGCCTCGCGCAGACGCATCATGCCCGTCGGTTCGTAGACGAGCATGTTCGGGTGCATCTCGATGGCCATGTCGACGCCGTGGTCGTCGGCGAATTCGGCGAGGTCGGACCAGTAGTCGATGGCGACGTCCCACTGGTACTCGTGGGCGTCGGCGTGCTCGGTCGGCCACGGGGCCGTAATCCAGTTCGGCACTTCGTCGTTCGGGCCGCCTGCCGGGAGGCCGGAGAAACACGTGACGGTGTTTACGTCGAGGACACTGGCGAGTTCGATTGCCTCGCGGAGTTCTTCGTCCGCCTCGGCGGCTGTTTCTTCGTCGGGATGCAGCGGGTTGTTGTGAGTCGCTAGCGCGCTGATTTGCATCTCGCGCTCCTCGACGGCGGCGAGCAGGGCAGCCTGTCTCTCGTCGTCACCGAGGACGGCCGCTCGGTCGACGTGGTCTTCGCCGGGCCATCCGCCGACGCCGAGTTCGACGCCTTCGACGCCGATACCCGACAGATAGTCGAGCGCGTCGGCGAGAGATTCGTTTCCGAGTGGGACAGTGAGCACACCGATGTACATACACGAGCATATTACTACGAACTGAATAAAAATTAAGGATGCGGGCAAAGAGCCTCGTGGCTCACTGGTAATTCACTGGTAATCGACGCGCGCAGCCGGTCGAAGTGGTGAGCTACCGAAGGAGAAATTCGGAGAGGCGCTCTCTGAGACTCGCTTCCTCGCCGAGTCGGAGATAGAACGCGGAGCCGCCGTCTTCGTAGTAGTTCTCGATGCGGCGGCGGACGGTAAAACCGATGTTCTCGTAGAAGTCGAGGGCATTCTGATTCGTCGTGCGGGCGTGACAGGTCACGACGGGATGCTCCTTGGCAACTTCCGCGACGAGTCGCTTCGCGTATCCCTTCCCGCGGGCGTCGGGGGAGACGGCGAGAAAGAGAATGTAGCCGTCACGTCGTGTCGAGGCGAAGGCGACGAGCGTGTCGTTTTCGAAGAGGAGATACGTCGTCGACCGTCGGTAGGCGTCCATGAAGAACCCTCGTCGTTGCTTCAGGAGACCCTCATCGACCCGAATTTGCTCTTTCAGGTCCCACGCCTCCTCGGCGTACTCCTTCTGTCCGGGGGCGTCGACCCGCATCTCCACGTTGACGCTCACATTCCGAGGTTACCGGAGCGAGAATATAACTCCACCGTCCGTCAGTATACCTCATAGATACCACTGGTGGAATGTGTCAAGAGCCGGCAACAGACCTGGGAAGTGACGGGTTCTTGAGAGGCGCAGGGACGACGACTGACCGAAAGGACGAGGGTAGGCGGTGCCCCTGTGTTCAGTATGTGCTACACACTTCGCGAACACACTGCCGACGTGGCAGTCGAAGCCCACGGGTCGACCCTCGGCAACGTCTTCGCCGCCGTCGCCGACGGTCTCACTGCCGCGATGTGCGACGAGTTAGCCGAGACAGGCGACCGATTTTCGTTTTCCGTTCGGGCGGAGAGTCGAGAAGCGCTGCTGTTTGACTACCTCGACCAACTCATCTACGAACGCGACGTGCGCGGCGTCCTCCCGGCCGCCCACGAGGCGACAGTGCGTCAGACAGACGACGAGTGGATTGTCGACGCCTCGGCACGGGGAATCCCCTTTGCCGACGTGGACGCCCGCGACGTGAAGGCCGTCACGTACTCCGAGATGCGACTCGAGGAGACCGGAAACGGGTGGGAAGCGTACGTCGTTTTCGACGTGTGAACCGACGATACTGACAGTCGGATAAATGGTAGACGGGCAGACCTTGGTGTCGTGAAGACGTTTTCTTGTGCGGACGCGTGACGGAATCCTATTGAGTCGCCGTCTCGATTATTCATACATGACTACACGCGAGTTCGGCGATATCGAACTGCGACGAGTTCGTGAGCACGTCTGGGAGATTCCACAGGAGGGCGAGATGAACGCCCCCGCACGGGTGCTCGCCTCCGAAGCGTTGCTCGAACAGATCGGACAGGACAAGACGCTCGAGCAGTTGCGGAACGCGACGCACCTGCCGGGCATCACCAACCACGCTATCTGCATGCCCGACGGCCACCAGGGCTACGGCTTCCCTGTCGGCGGCGTCGGCGCGACCGACGCCACAGATGGCTGTATCTCGCCGGGTGCTGTCGGCTACGACATCAACTGCGGCGTCCGCATGATGACGACGAACCTCACCTACGAGGACCTCAAGGGCAAGGAAGCGGAACTGGTCGACGCCCTCTTCGAGGCGATTCCGTCCGGTCTCGGCGGTGGTGGTGTCGTCACGGGCGACGCGGAGACTATCGACGATATCCTCGCCCGTGGGATGGAGTGGGCGCTCGACGCGGGCTATGCGACCGAAGACGACCTTGCACACTGCGAAGACGAGGGGTCCCGTGACGACGCACGACCCGAATACGTCTCGCAGAAGGCCAAAGACCGCGGACGCAACCAAATCGGAAGCCTCGGCTCCGGGAACCACTTCCTCGAAGTGCAGCGCGTCACCGACGTGTACCGCGAGGACGTGGCCGAATCGTTCGGTCTCGAAGCCGACCAAATCGTCGTCCTCATTCACTGTGGCTCTCGCGGTCTCGGCCACCAGACCTGTACGGACTACCTCCGGCGAATCGAGAAGGAACACGCGGACCTCCTCGAAGAGCTACCGGACAAGGAACTCGCCGCCGCACCCGCGAGGTCGCAACTCGCCGAAGAGTACTACGGCGCGATGTGCGCCGCCATCAACTTCGCGTGGGTGAACCGGCAACTCGTCATGCACCGCACGCGCGAGGTGTTCGCCGACGTGTTCGACCGCGACTGGCGCGACATGGAGATGCGACTCCTCTACGACGTGGCACACAACATCGCCAAGAAGGAAGTCCACACCGTTGACGGCGAGGACCGAGAACTCTACGTCCACCGCAAGGGCGCGACCAGAGCGTTCCCCGCGGGCCGACCCGAACTCCCACCGGCGTACGCCGACGTGGGGCAGCCGGTCATCATCCCCGGCAGCATGGGCGCGGGAAGTTACATCCTCCGCGGCGGCGAGTCGTCGCTGGACCTCACGCTCGGTTCGACCGCCCACGGCGCAGGCCGCTTAATGAGCCGGACGAAAGCGAAACAGGAGTACTGGGGCGAGACGGTTCAGGAAGAACTCCGCGAGCAACAGAAAATCTTCGTCAAGGCGCAATCGGGCGCGACGGTGGCCGAGGAAGCACCCGGCGTCTACAAGGACGTTGACGAAGTCGTTCGCGTCTCCGACGAGTTAGGCATCGGCGACAAAGTGGTTCGGACGTTCCCCGTCTGCAACATCAAGGGCTAACCGTCCGAGACTCCCGAATTCTCAGAACCGACCCGGCCCGCGCGGGCCAGTATCCGGCCCTCGCGGACTCGATGGTCCCTGTCCGCCGATGACGACGTAGTCGCTTTCGGGAACGGACTCCACTTCGCGGCCGTGTTCGTACTTTACGAACGAGAGATAGAAGTCGCGGCCGCATGGCGACGCCAATCCCGGGTTCTCCACGTCGTCCGCCTCGCTCACCACGTCGGTCCACGTCAGGTCAGGCGCGTCGCTTTCGCCGCAGACGAAGTGGATTCCTTCGGCGTCCTCGAAGTCCTCGTCCGGGTCAGCGTACACCCACCCTTCGAGCGGATAGGGCGTTACTGACTTGTCGGCGAGGTAGCCGTCGCGTTCGAGTTCGACGACCGCGCCGCAGTGCGGACAGTAGTACGAGACCGGGTATCCCATGTCGAGGAAGTAGAACCCGTCGGGCTTAACGGCCTCGGCGGAACGAAAGACGCCGGTCCGCAAATGTTCATATACGATTCCGCGGCCAGTATCCCCGTGCGCTAAGTATCGCCGCGAGGCGTGACGCGGGTGTGCGGCACGGCGTCTCGCGGAGCGGTCGTGCCGAGTGCCGCCTGTCCGCAACAGAAGTGACGTTCAGACTCCTGATGGACCGCCATCGACGTATCTGAACGCGATATCGGCGCGCTCCGCAGTCTTCTTGTCTCGAGCCGAGTCGCCGATGAACACCGCGGCGCCGGGGTCAACGTCCATCCGACCGAGCGTCTCGAGGAGTGGCTCGGGGGCCGGTTTTTGCGTCGCCACAGTGTCGCGACCGACGAGTGCGTCAACGTGGTGGGTGAGGTCGTGAACATCGAGTGCGACGCGACAGGCGTCTTCGGCGTTGAGCGAACAGACACCCGACGGAACGCCGTCGGCGGTAAGGTGGTCGGCGAGCGGGAGCCGGTCGGAAGTCCACGCTCCCTGTCGCTCGTGTGCCGAAAGTTCTCGTTCTAGTTCGTCGCGGACGCCGGCCTCGTCGGCGACATCGAGCATCCGCCAGAGGTCCATCGAGTCCGCTTCGACGCCCGCGTCTTGCAAGACGAGCGCGGCGTCTTGAGCGGCTGCAGCCCAGTCGACGCGGAGGTTCACGAGCGTCCCGTCGAGGTCGTAGACGACGGCATCGAAATCCGAGAGGTCGGGGAGCGCCATTGACCGCAGTACGGGACCGGAGTGAAAAGACGCTTTGGGAGAAGGCCTATGCTGTCGCACAGAACACCGTCCTGTGTGTCCCCCTCAGTCCCGGAGCGTATCGCTCCAGTCGCTCCCTCGCTCGTCGTCGTGGCCGGCGTCCTCCTGCCGTGGGTTCGGGTCAGTCCCGCGCACGAGGGACCCGTCATCAGTATCTACCACTCTGGAATGGGAAGCGGCCTCGAACTTCCACACGGGCTCGTCCTCGTACCAACCGTCCTGCTTCTCTCGGCGCTGTCGCTAGCTGGTTATCGCTATCGGCGCGGCGAACTCGTCGTCGGAGCAGTCGGAGCACTCGCAGTCGGCTGGTTCATCCAGTCGTTGCAGGGGACGTTCATCGCGGGACCCGGCACGTGGGTGACGCTCGCGGGCTGTCTGTTTCTCACCGCTGTCGCTGCGATTGGACTCTACCGCCGTCGAAAACGAGTGAAATCGACCGCGTAGAAAGGCTGCGTGGAAAAAGCGCGCGAACTCAGTCGAGGAGCGACCGCGCGATAATCTCTTTTTGAATCTCGCTCGTTCCCTCGTAGATAGTCGTAATCTTCGAATCGCGGTAGTACCGCTCTACGTCGAAGTCCGTCGTGTAGCCGTAGCCACCGTGGACCTGCACGGCTTCGTTGGTCACGTCGACCGCGGCCTCGCTGGCGAAGTACTTCGCTATCGACGCGGCGGTTCGCGGGTCGTCGCCGGCGTCGGCGACGCGGGCGGCTTCGCGGACGAGCATGCGCGAGGCGTGGACCTGCGTTCCCATGTCCGCAATCTTGTGGCGAATCGCCTGAATCTTCGAGATGGGCTTGTCGAACTGCTCGCGCTCGTTGGCGTAGTCGATGGCGTCGTCGAGGGCGGCCTGCGCGAGGCCCACGGCCTGCGAGGCAATACCGATACGACCGCCGGTCAGGATGCGGAAGGCGGCCGAGAGGCCTTTTCCTTCCTCAGTGAGTCGGTTCTCGGCCGGGATGCGCACGTCGTCGAAGATGAGCGCCGTCGTATCGGATGCGCGGAGACCGAGTTTCTCTTCTTTCTTGCCGACTTCGTAGCCGGCTTCTTTGGGGACGAGGAACTGCGTGACCGACGACGGGTCGTCGGGGTCCGTCTTGGCGAAGAGGATACAGACGCCGCCGCGCTGGCCGTTGGTTATCCACTGTTTCTTCCCGTTGATGACGTACTCGTCGCCCTCGCGGCGGGCGACGGTCGACATCTGTGCGGGGTTCGAACCAGCCTCGGGTTCGGAAAGACCGAACATCCCAACGGGTCGGCCGCGGGCCATCTTCGGCAGCCACTCTTCTTTCTGTTCGTCGGTGGCGAACTCGGCGATACACTCCGTGGCGAGGCAGTGGACCGAGAGGGCGGTCGCGACGGCGAGTTGGCCGTAGGCGACTTCCTCGTTGACCACCGCGTAGGTCGCTCGGTCGGCACCGAAGCCACCGTACTCTTCGGGGACGGTTAGTCCGGTCAGGTCGAGTTCTGCGAGGCCGTCCCACACGTCTTCGGGGAACGTCTCCGTCTCGTCGGCCTCGCGCGCAGTTGGGCGAATCTCCTCGACTGCGAACTCGTGGACCACGTCGCGGATAGCCCGTTGCTCGTCGGTCAGACCCGTGGCAGACCCTACGGTTTCCATGCTCGTCAGTACGGACCGTCATTGAAAAAGATGATTGAAATGTCGGCGCGCCCGTCAGCGGACCGACCAGTTTGCGGCGCGTCGGCTGAAAAACGGAGGGAGAGAGCGGCCGACTCACTCGCGGAGGTACGCCAACACCTCCTCGGCGGACGCGCCGAGGCCGCCTCCCTGTGCGAACGTCGGTCCACCACCACCGCCGCCGCCGAATTCGGCCGTCACGTCGGAAACGACAGCACCGGCTGCGAGGTCACCGGCGCTGGCAACGACGAGGAACGGTGCGTTCGACTCGTCGACGGCGACGAACACGTCCGCTTCGGACTCGTCGCAAGCCTCCTTTGCTGCCTCGCCGACTTCGTTCGCGCCGAATCCCGAGACTGAGCCGAGTTTCCACGTCACACCGTCGCGTTCGACCGTCTCGAAGCTCGCGAGTCGTGCGCCCAGAACCTCTGTTTTCAGGTCTGCGAGTTCGGATTCGAGTTCGTCTCTTGCGGCGACCACGTCGACCGCCGTCTCTCCGAGTGATTCCAGATTCGTCCCGAGTGCGCGGGCCGCTTCGTAGGCTGCAGTCTGTACTTCGGCGCGGTGGTCGACCGCCGAAGGGCCGACCGCGAACTCGACGCGGGTGAGTCCCTCGCCGGGATTCGACCGGCCGAGCACTTCGACCGGGCCGATTTCGATAGTGTTCGAGACGTGCGTACCTCCGCAGGCACCCCAGTCCCAGCCCTCGATAGTGACGACGCGAACCTCGTCAGCGTCGGCGAAGACGCCCTCCTCGGTCTTGACGTTGAACGCGATTTCATCACGGGAGCGGGCTTCGGGGACGGGAATCTCGTCCCACGAAACCTCGCGAGCGTCCCAGACTGCGCGGTTGACCAGCCGTTCTAACTCGACGAGTGCATCGTCGTCCACTTCGGTCGTCGTCTCGAAGTCGACGCGAACTTTCTCCGCGGAGATGTCGAAGCCACCGTAACCGAGGTCGTCGAAGATATGGCGGCCCGCGCCGTAGAGGACGTGACTCGCAGTGTGCGCCCGCATACAGTAGGTTCGGAAATCGTCGTCAACGACGCCAGTCACCTCGTCGCCGACCGCGAATTCGGGCGCGGCGGCGAGGTCGTGGACGACGGTCTCGCCTTCGGACCGGACGTGTTCGACCTCGACACCGCCGAGGACGCCGCGGTCGGCAGGCTGGCCGCCGCCTTCGGGATAGAAGTACGTCTCGTCGAGAACGACCGACCGGCCGTCGATGCTCGCCACGGTCGACTCGAACGCCCGGACCTCGGGCGATTCGGGTGCGAGAGAGAGTGACATGTGGGCGTCGAGACGCCCAAGAGAGAAAAATCGTGCTACTCGTCGACGAGGGACACGTCGAGGCGCTCCTCGAGCGCGCGGATGACAGAGCCACCGATGTTCGCACGCGTCGCCCGACCCTGTTCGATAGCGAGGAGTTGTTTCTCTTCGAGGTCGAGTTCCTCGGCGAGTTCGGACAGTTGAAGCCCGGCGTCTTGGCGAGCGGATTCGACGGCACCGCCGTATCCGGAGACGAGATACGGGAGCCGGTCTTTCTCGTAGTTCGTCCCTTCTTCTTCCCAGTGTTTCGAGTCGCCTTTGGCGCTATCGTACATCTTGGCCGTGCGCTGTGCGGCGCGCTTGCGGCGACTTCGTTCGGAGTCGTCGCGGGTGCTGTCGGTCGATTCGCGCTTTTGGTCGGTGTAGCGGTTCTCCCCGTGCGGTGCGCAGTCCGGACAGACAAGGAGGTCGGCACCGGCCACGTTCGCACGGCGGAGTTTCGCCGTCGTTCGACCGCAGAGTTCGCAACTGTCTCCGTCGGAGCCACCACCGCCCCGATTTGTCGAGTACTTGGCCATGGCGCGTGTTACTCGTTCTACCCTTTTAAACTCGCGGCACGGAGTCGGTTTGCAAAAGAAGACAGCGCGGTCGCTGTCGGTGCGGTGTAGGTACGGTGTAGAAACCCACCGAGAGGAATCTCTCAGGGGTGTAGTGTTCGGAAGGATTGTGCGTGGGTGATGTCCATGTAGGAAATCACCTGCATCTTGCGATGCGTGGGACCGGATTTGAACCGGCGGACCTCTACAGGACAGCGCCCTCAACGCTGCGCCGTTGGCCTGGCTTGGCTACCCACGCTCGCTGTGTCTTGCTGCATTCTTCGTTACCCCGCGGTAATTTAAATGACTTTCCTTTCGATTCGACAATGTCGGGCGTTTGCAGGCGTCGTGGAGCGGGCGTGGACAGAACGATTTTGGCGTTACGGCCCTCCAATACGCCTATGGAGTTTCGTGCACGCGACCACGTCCGCGGCCTGACCGCCTTCCTCTCGGTCGTCTCGCTCGCACTCGTCTTCGGCGCGGTGCTCGGGGCGATTCCACGCGCGGCGATTCCGACCGCACCCGACGCCGTGTTCGACGCGATTCCACACGCGAACGCCGTCATCAGCACCGCCGCAATCGTGACTATCGTCGCCGGTGTTCGGTTCATCAAACGCGGCGAGGTCGAGAAACACCAGCGCATGATGCTCGCTTCGTTTCTCCTGTTTGCGACGTTCCTCGTCCTCTATCTCTACAAGGTCGTGGTCAAAGGGACGACGCCGTTCCCGGCCCAAGGGCCGGAAGTCGTCTATCAGTTCATCTATCTCCCGACGCTGGCGATTCACATCCTCCTCGCCGTCGTCTGTGTTCCGGTCGTCTACTACGCCATGCTGCTGGCGCTGACGCGACCCATCTCGGAGGTTTTCGGGACACAACACGCCCGATTCGGTCGCATCGCCGCGTCGCTGTGGCTCGTGTCGTTCGTCCTCGGAAACGTCGTATACGCGCTTCTCTACGTCATCTACTAAGGCGCTGGAGGGGACAAAACGGGATAAGGGAGTTCCCCGTCTGGACCTCACTGCGATGTTCGCTCGCAACCGCGGTCCCTCAGACGGGTAGTAGTACGTGTCTCGACCGGCAGGTCGCAGAGACGAGGTGGGCGGGCATTCCCGCAAATACACAGCCACCCCGTCTTTCAGTATCGCACTCCGTACTCCATCTCGCTACCCGGTACTCAGCGAGTCGAAGTACGCGTTAAACTACGAACGCCGGGTAAAAGAAATCCCCCGTTGATTATGTTATCGGGTTTTTCAGTGACTGTTCGAGATTGTGATAAGACGCGGCAGCACTGAGATTGTAACAACTTCCGACGGAAGCGGGAGAGGCGGTGTTCACGCACGAACGTTGAGCGTCCAAGCAGTGGCCGTTAGTCGCTCAACGGCGCATCAGCGTCGACAGCAGGGCGAGTCACGTCGCGGTCGGTCTCCTCGCCGTCGATGTCGTAGGGGTACTCGCCGGTGACACAACCGAGACAAAGGTCGGCGCGGGACTTCTCGAGAACCTCCGCGATAGCGTCGATAGAGAGGTAGCCGAGACTGTCGGCGTCGATTGTGTCGCGCACGTCCTCGACCGACTTGTCCGAGGCGATGAGTTCCTCTCGCGTAGCCATGTTGATACCCATGTAACAGGGGGCGACGATGGGCGGCGCACCGATTCGCATGTGAACTTCGGCCGCGCCCGCATCGCGGAGCAGTTGCACGAGTTGCGTGGAGGTGGTACCGCGGACGATACTGTCGTCGATGAGCGTTACAGACTTACCTTCGACGGTGCTCTTTATCGGGTTGAGTTTCAGCCGGACGGCGCGTTCGCGCTCGTCCTGTGTCGGCATGATGAACGTCCGGCCGACGTATCGATTCTTCATCAGTCCCTCGGCGAACTCGACGGTGGCACCGTCTTCCTGCGCTGCTTCGGCGTACCCGGAGGCGAACGCGCGCCCGGAATCAGGAACAGGCATGACGACATCGGTATCGACGCCGCCTTCTTCCCAGAGTTTGCGCCCGAGTCCGCGGCGCACCTCGTAGACGAGCGTGTCGTTCATCACGGAGTCAGGGCGGGCGAAGTAGACGTGTTCGAAGAAGCAGTGGGCCGTGTTGTCGCGTTCGACCAGTTGATACGAATCGAACCCGGTGCCGTCGGGTTCGAGGACGATGAGTTCACCGGGCCGAACGTCGCGGACGAGTTCGCCGTCGAGGGTGTCGATGGCGGCGGACTCGGAAGCGAGAACGTAGCCGTCGTCGACTTTGCCGATACAGAGCGGGCGATTTCCTTCGGGGTCGCGCACGCCGAGGACCGTCTCATCGTGCATAATCGTGAGCGCGTACGAGCCGTGGATTCGCTCCATCGTTCGCTTGACTGCGCGGACGAGGTCTTCTTCGAGAAGGTTGCGCGCGAGGTCGTGGGCGATGACCTCGGTGTCGCCCGTTGAGGTAAAGGCGTGACCGACGTTCTCCAGTTCGTCTCGGAGTTCGTCGGCGTTGACGAGATTTCCGTTGTGTGCGAGGCCGAGCGACCCCGATTTGAACGAGACGGCGAACGGTTGCGCACACGATTTCGAAACGTCGCCGGCGGTTGGGTAGCGGACGTGGCCGATACCGGCCGAGCCGTTTAACCCATCTAAATCGTCCGCATCGAAGGCGTCGCCGACGAGACCCATCTGGACGTGGCTGTGTTGTTGGAACCCATCGTGGGTGACGATACCCGCAGACTCTTGTCCGCGGTGTTGGAGGGCGTACAGCGAGTAGTACAGGGGTCGTGCAGCGTCTCGACCGCCGAGTGCGACGCCGACGACACCGCACTTCTCGGTCGGTCCGCTAATGTGGTGGGAGTCGTCCCGCCCAGTTGCCATAGAAGACGGTAGAGAGTCGAGGAGGTAAAAAACCCGTCCTTATGCAGTAACAACGGGGTCTAGAACCGAATAATATACAAGATTGTGTATTGGCAATTGGTGTGTTTGCACATGTTTTAGACTATTGATTCCGTGAGTCCACAGAAATCGAGCGGAGAAAGTAATGGCTAGTGATAGCTAATAGCACAGAATTGAAACCTGAACGGGTGTCAGGAACGCAGTGTCATTCTCGCCGCCGAGCGGCGAGATAGAAGACAGAGTGACGGTCGGGGACCGTCCAGAGTCGTTTCCGTTAGTTGTCGCCCGACTTCGACTGCCAGGCGTAGCTGCGACGCTTCTTCGACTTACCGAAGCCGCAGGACGAGCAGACCTTCTTCTTCACGTGGTAGGACTTCTCACCGCAGCGACGGCACTTGACGTGCGTCGTCTTGTTCTTCTTTCCTTGGCTAGGGGTTCCTGCACCCGTCATGCTTTGATGGTCACGACGTTATCGCCGCGTATAATGGTTGTGTCTTGGACTTGCTCGAGTTCGATATCCCCGGGCACGGAGTCTTCATCTAGCGCTTCTTCGAGTACGACGTTCATGTGCTGGTCGTAACCAGCGAGGACGCCGAAGTATGCATTTCCGTCCTTGAGGAGAACCGTCACCGGTTCGTCGAGTGACGCTTCGAGGACGTCGAGGGGTCGGCCGCTCATGTTTCAAATCCGTCTCGTAGTTATCTTAAAGGTGCCGGACCGACCGAACCGATATTCCTATTTTTCATCCTCAGTGAACGTGATATTTCGGCGGAATCGACCGATTGGCCGCTCGTATCTCGACGAAAGCGCCTGACTGGCCACTCGTGTGTGCGCTCACCACGGCGGGCGGGCGTGCGGGCGCAGTGAACCCACGTAGTTTTTAGTACCCCCGTGAGTAGATTCCAGTACCAGAAACCCGCGGGTAAGTGCGGACGTGCCCAATCCACGCGATTCGGGCCGTCTCGCACGCGGGGTCAATCGACCGACGAGCTGCAAGACGCCGGGGCCGGTGGCCCCCAGACGCCCGTCTTTCCGTGAGCACCCTCGCCACCCAGTGGCTTTCGATGCTCGGAACTATCGAGACAAACCATGGAAATCGAAATTGCAACCATAGGCGGATACGAAGAAGTCGGCCGTCAGATGACGGCCGTCCGTGCCGGAGACGACGTTGTCGTCTTCGACATGGGTCTCAACCTGTCGCAGGTCCTCATCCACGACAACGTCGAGACCGAAAAGATGCACAGCCTCGACCTCATCGACATGGGCGCCATCCCGGACGACCGTGTCATGAGCGACCTCGAAGGAGACGTAAAGGCCATCGTCCCCACGCACGGCCACCTCGACCACATCGGGGCAATCTCCAAGCTCGCCCACCGCTACGACGCGCCCGTCGTTGCGACGCCTTTCACCATCGAACTGGTGAAACAGCAGATCGAAGGCGAGAACAAATTCAACGTCAACAACGACCTCGTCAAGATGGAAGCCGGAGAGACGATGTCCATCGGGGACTCCGGACAGGTCGAACTCGAGTTCGTCCACGTCACTCACTCCATCATCGACGCCATCAACCCGGTCGTCCACACGCCGGAAGGCGCAATCGTCTACGGGCTTGACAAGCGTATGGACCACTCGCCGGTCCTCGAAGACCCCATCGACATGAAGCGCTTCCGTGAGATTGGCCGAGAGGGCAACGGCGTCCTCGCGTACATCGAAGACTGTACGAACGCCGGCCGGAAGGGCCGTACGCCCTCCGAGTCCGTCGCACGTCGTCACCTCAAGGACGTTATGACCTCCGTCGAGGACTACGACGGCGGTATCGTCGCCACGACGTTCTCCTCGCACATCTCGCGTGTCTCCTCGCTCGTCGAGTTTGCCAAGGACATCGGTCGTCAGCCGGTTCTCCTCGGCCGCTCGATGGAGAAGTACTCCGGTACCGCCGAGCGTCTCGGCTTCGTCGACCTGCCGGACGACCTTGGGATGTACGGCCACCGCAAGTCCGTCGACCGCACCTTCAAGCGAATCATGAAGGAGGGCAAGGAGAACTACCTGCCCATCGTCACGGGCCACCAGGGCGAGCCACGCGCGATGCTCACCCGCATGGGTCGCGGCGAGACCCCGTACGAGCTTGACGACGGTGACAAGGTTATCTTCTCGGCACGGGTCATCCCGGAGCCGACCAACGAGGGACAGCGCTACCAGTCCGAACGTCTCCTGCGCATGCAGGGTGCACGCATCTACGACGACATCCACGTTTCCGGTCACCTTCGTGAGGAGGGCCACTACGAGATGCTTCAGGCGCTCCAGCCCCAGCACGTCATCCCGGCTCACCAGAACCTGAAGGGCTTCGCTCCGTATGTGGACCTCTGTGAGTCGCAGGGCTACGCCCTCGGTCGTGACCTCCACGTGACGCGGAACGGTAACATGATTCAACTGGTGGAGTGATGAGCCCGGACGCGACGGAACAGCGAGTACTCGAGGCGATTCGCCAGCGACGCGAACTCATCAACGACGCACTCGACGAAGATGTACCGATGGCCGAGCCAGCGCGGCTCTATGAGGCCTCGCGGTACCTCATACAGGCCGGTGGCAAGCGCCTCCGCCCGACTGTGTCCCTCCTGACTGCCGAAGCCCTCGCGGATGTCGAGCCGATGTCGGAGGATTACCGCTCGTTCCCGACGCTCGCAGGCGACCCCATCGACGTGATGATTGCCGCCGGGAGCATCGAGGTCATCCAGTCGTTCACACTCATCCACGACGACATCATGGACGACGACGACCTCCGACGCGGCGTCCCGGCGGTCCACAAGGAGTACGACACGGAAACAGCGATTCTCGCCGGAGACACGCTGTACGCCAAAGCGTTCGAACTGCTGACGAAGACGGGAGCAGACCCGGCGAACAGCCTCGAAGCCGTTCGACGCCTCGCCACCACCTGCACCCAGATTTGTGAGGGACAGGCCCTCGACATCGAGTTCGAGCGTCGCACAGAGGTGCCCCCGGATGAGTACCTTCAGATGGTCGAACTCAAGACTGCAGTCCTCTACGGAACTGCGGCCGCCGTCCCGGCGGTTATCATGGGTGCTGACGATGATGTTGTCGAGGCGCTCTACCAGTACGGTATGGAATCCGGCAGCGCGTTCCAGATTCAAGACGACGTGCTCGACCTGACGGTCCCGTCGGAAAAACTGGGCAAACAGCGCGGGTCGGACCTCGTCGAGAACAAGGAGACGATTATCTCCCTGCACGCCCGTCAACAGGGTATCGACGTGGACAATCTCGTCGATGTCGAGACGGCGGAAGAACTCACCGAGGACGCTGTCGAAGCCGCCGTCGCCGAACTCGACGAGGCAGGCAGCATCGACTACGCCCGCGACATGGCCGAAGACCTCACCGAACAGGCGAAAGCGCGCCTCGACGTCCTTCCCGACAACGAGGCCCGCGACCTGCTCCGTGACATCGCGGACTACCTCATCACCCGCGGATACTGACGGCGCATCGCGCTCGCCGCTCGCCAGCCGTCTCCGACCATCACGTCTTCTTTGCGTTGTCAACTCGCCACGAGTTGTATCGTCGTCGCCGCAACCCATATCTACACAGGAATGCTAGCAAGTATCGTACCCCTGCCCGCGCGAGAATTACCCTTCCCGCAATCCGGGCCTGTTTTTACGCGCGCCGCGGAATCGGACGGTAATGGACGACGACCTTCGAGAGCGCATCGAGCGAGAGGCGGAGAAACACGCCCTCCTCAATGCGGTCAAACACGAAAGCGACGCCGACGTAGGTGCCATCATGGGCCCGCTGATGGGCGAAAACCCCGACTTCCGACAACACGGCGGTGAGATTCCGGGACTCATCGGACCCGTCGTCGCGGAGGTCAACCAACTCTCCACCGAAGAAAAGCGCGACCGACTCGAAGAGCTCGCGCCCGAGGAACTCGCCGAGATGGAAGCCGAAGAAGAGGAAGACGAGTCGCTGCTTCCCGACCTCCCGAACGTGGAGGCCTACGACGAAGTCCGCATGCGCGCGGCTCCGAATCCCAACGGCCCGTGGCACCTCGGCCACGCCCGAATGCCCGCAGTCATCGGGACGTACAAGGAGATGTACGATGGCTCCTTTATCGTCCGCTTCGACGACACCGACCCGGAGACGAAGCGACCCGACCTGACGGCCTACGACGCCATCCTCGAAGATATCGAGTATCTCGGCTTCGAGCCTGACGACGTGATTCGCGCCTCCGACCGCGTGGAGACCTACTACGACCACGCTCGCGAACTCATCGAGATGGGCGGCGCGTACACCTGCTCGTGTTCCGGCGAGGACTTCTCGAACCTGAAGAACAACGGCAAGCCGTGTCCCCACCGCGACAAGGACAAAGAAACGACGCTGGACGAGTTCGAAGCCATGGTCGATGGCGACTACTCGTCCGGCGAGATGGTTCTCCGCGTCAAGACCGACATCGAGCACAAGAACCCCGCCCTGCGCGACTGGGTCGCTTTCCGTATGATAGACACGCCGCACCCGCGCGAAGAAGCCGAAGACTACCGCGCGTGGCCGATGCTCGACTTCCAGTCCGGCGTCGACGACCACCTCACGGGTGTTACCCACATCATCCGCGGCATCGACCTTCAGGACTCCGCGAAGCGCCAGCAGTTCGTCTACGACTACTTCGGCTGGGACTACCCCGAAGTCGTCCACTGGGGTCACGTCCAGGTCGACGCCTACGACGTGAAGATGTCCACGTCGAGCATCAAGGAACGCATCGACGCGGGCGAACTCGACGACTGGGACGACCCGCGCGCGCCGACAATCAAGAGTCTCCGCCGCCGTGGCATCCGCGGACAGGCCATCGTCGACGCGATGGTCGGACTCGGCACGTCCACCTCCAACGTCGACCTCTCGATGTCCACCGTCTACGCCAACAACCGCGACCCCGCCGCCGACCACACGGACCCCTACTTCCCCGCCCGGGCCGGGGCGGCATTCAGCGTCGACGGTGGACCGGCCACCGCGCGCCCGCCGCTTCATCCGAGCTTCGAAGACCGCGGCACCCGCGACATCCCCGTCGACGACAGCGTCCACCTCGAATCCGGTGACATCCCCGCCGAAGGCGACCGCATCTGGCTGAAAGGCTTCGGCTGTGTCCGCCGCGAGGACGACACCCTCGTCTACACCGACGACGACCTCGATGTGGTCCGCGAGGGTGAAGTCGACGTGATTCACTGGGTGCCGACCGAGGGCGTGCAGGTCCGCATGCGCACCATGGACGGCGACGTGGCTGGCGTCGCGGAACCCGACTTCGGTGACGTGCGCGTGGACGAACTCGTCCAGTTCGAGCGCGTCGGCTTCGTGCGCGTGGACGACCGCGGCGACGACGAGACGGTCGTCTACTTCGCGCACAAGTAAGCCGCCGTCCCGTTCGACCCTCTCGCGCAGTCCGACACAAACACTCGTTTTACCGACGGCCGTCGTAGCACCACTCGTGACCCTCGTAGACCTCACTCGCCGCGTCGAATCGGGGATGCCGACGTACCCCGGCGACCCATCCGTCTCGGTCGAATCGCACGCCGATTTCGACACGGACGGCTACCGCGTCTCACGTCTCGAACTCGGAAGCCACGCGGGGACGCACGTCGATGCCCCGGCGCACACCGAACCGGACGGCGCGACGCTCGACTCGTACTCGGTTGACGACCTTCGGTTTACTACCCGACTCGTCGATTGCCGCGATATCGGCGCGAACGAACTCGTCGCGCCCGGCGCGATTCCGGACCGCCTCGAACCGGGCGTCGACTGTCTGATATTCCGAACTGGATGGGAAGCCGAGTGGGGGACAGACCGCATGGTCGACCATCCGGCGCTCGCTCCCGAGACGGCGCAAGTGTGCGCCGACCGAGGACTCGCGGTCGGTATCGACGCACTCAGCCCGGACCTAACAGGTGGGGACGATGTACCAGTCCATCACGCACTCCTCGGGGCGGAATTACTCATCGTGGAGAATCTCTGTGGATTGGATGCACTTCCCGTAGACCGGACGTTCGACCTGTTCGTCATGCCGCTCCGCGTGGATGCCGACGGCGCGCCCGCTCGGGTCGTCGCGGAGGTCGGAAGCCAGTTGAGCCTGAACGGGGGCTAGAGCAGGACGACGAGGGCGAATCCGACGAGCATCGAGAACGTCAAGAGCACCTGCACGACTGAGGACGCGAGGACGCCGACTGTCGCGTAGAGAGCGCGACGACCGCTCTCTTCTGCGTCTTCGTGTTCGTAGTATTCGACGAGAAAGACGGTTCCAGCGACCCCGATGAAGATGCCGAGCGGGCCGAGCAGGAACAGGAGGACGAACCCAACGAGACCGGCGAGGAGCGATGTTCGGTTCGATGCACCCCCGACGCGGGCGGCGACGAAGCCAGCCCCATAGTCAGCAGCGAGTGCAGCGAGTCCAACGAGGAGGAGGCCGACGAGTCCAAGGAGACCGGGGTCCGAGTAGCCGGTGGACCACCAGTAAACGAGAACACCGATAACCGAAAGGAGGGCACCGGGGAGGAGCGGAAGCACGCTTCCGACGACGCCGAGGACCAGGAGGGCGACTGCGACCCAGAGGAACACGTCCATGCCGGGCGTTCGGCGTGCAGGATAATCATCCCAGCGGGGAGCCAGCCGTTCCTGTGTTCGCTCTATTCGGCCTCCAGTGTCCGCTCTATTCGGCTTCCAGTGTCCGCTCTATTCGGCTTCCAGTGTCCGCTCTATTCGGCTTCCAGTGTC
>NZ_JBZRPK010000732.1:0-5334 GCF_058382125.1 Haloferax sp. s1 | reverse complement strand
CACGCTGTTCCGCATTCCGGTGACTACCGTTTTCGAGTGGCGAGTGATGTGTTAACTTGGGGTATGATTTAATGCGCTTACAGTAAAATAACACGACACACTATGGCTATCGACCCGCAGTTCGAAACGAACCGAGAGAAAGTCGGCGAAGAAAAGCTGGACGAACTCCGTTCGTCGGCAAACCAAACTTCGTTTGGTGATGGTGTCGCCGTCTGGGGACCGGTCGATCCGCCAGAAAAGCAGGGCATCCACGGCACCCACGTCGCCGTCGACTTCGATATCTGCCTCGCTGACGGCGCGTGTCTGGAAGACTGCCCCGTCGACGTGTTCACGTGGGTCGACACGCCCGGCCACCCGGAGTCGGACATCAAGGCGGAACCGACACACGAAGACCAGTGTATCGACTGCATGCTCTGTGTCGACGTGTGCCCCGTCGACGCAATCGACGTTGACCCCGGCCGAGCAGGGCGCATCTGACTGGGGTCACTGGGGACTCGCGTCCTTTTCGCGGCACGAGCACCGTCGTGAGCGCTTGCCACCGGGGACGTTCCAGCTGGCCGGCACAAAAGATTATTATGAATATGAACTAGCATTAACGCGAGAGTGTTCTCAATGCACATGGTGGTACTTACAAAAGGTGTGCCCGACTTCCGCGAGGGCCAGGTATCGTTCGACGAGGATGGGCACCTCGAACGGGGGAAGACGCCCACGGTGATGAATCCAAACGACCGCTTCGCACTGGAAGCGGCGTTGCAGACGCGAGTCCGACACGGTGGCAGAGTCAGCGTGATGAGCATGGGTCCGCCGGGGTACAAGGAGGTGCTACAGGAGGCGATGGAGTCGGTGTACGCCGACGACCTCCACCTAGTTTCGGACCGCGAGATGGCGGCCGCCGACACGTGGGCGACGGCCATCACGCTCAGCGCGGGCATCGAAACGCTCGGCGAACCCGATATCGTCTTTGCGGGATTCAAAACGGCCGACGGGGAGACGGGCCACACCGGCCCGCAGACGAACTGGTGTCTGGATATGCCGCTCGTCACGCACGTCATCTCACTCGATATCGACGAGGATGAGGGCGTCCTGCGCGCGAAACGACTCGTCGAGGGCGACATCGAAGAGGTCGAAACGGTCGAGACGTCGCTTCCGGCGTTCGTCGTCACCGACCCCGAATTCACCCCGTCGTATCGGACGGCGGGCGAGCGACTCACGCTGAAAGACCTCCGCGCGGAGACACAGGAGCGTGCCGAGAACTACGAGGACCATCTCACGGTTCGGGACCACGCGGACATCAACGTCGACCCGGACTACATCGGTCTCGATGGCTCGCCGACCATCGTCTCCTCTGTCGACCCGATTCCGAAGGCACCAGCGGAACGCGAGGCGACGATGGTCGACCCGGACGATTCGAGCGCGATGCAGGACGTACTGGAGGCGATGAAGTCGGCAGTCGGCGGCGATACCGCCGCTGCGGGGGGTGACTGACGATGACCGACTTCGACCCGGGAGACTACGAGATTTCGGAACTCGGCCCGGCAATCAAGGATATCGAAGACCTCGGCGAGTTAGAGGAGATTCTCCAGGCCGAACATCGCGGGGAGAACCGCGCCGGAGCCATCGCACTCATCGAGAGTCGCATCGAGAAGTTCTCCGAAGACGAGGAGGAACCGGCCGACGCCGAGGGACTCGACCTCGCGTCCATGAGCACCGCGGAGGTCGGAAATGCCCTCCAGAGCGTCGACGAGGTTTCGGACCTCGAATCACTGCTCGAACGCGAGGAGGCTAGCGAGGACCGCGACCCCGTGAAGCGACTCATCCGAAATCGCATCGACTCCGTGCAGGGCAGCGACGAAGAAGCCGCTGAAGTCGAAATCGACGAACGACCTCCCGAGGAACGGCATCCGGACCTCGACCATCCCACCCGCGACAAGCGACACGTTCGCTCGCTCAGCGACGGGACCTACCGTGATATGTGGGTCTACTGCGAGACGCAGGCGGGCGAACTCATCGACGTGTCGAAGGAGATGCTCGGGAAGGCCCGCGAGTTGATGGACACCTACAACGACGACTACGAGGAAGACGAGCGAGTCGTCGCCGTCCTCATCGGGTCGGACGTGTCGAAGCACGTCGACGACGTAATCGCCTACGGCGCTGACGTGGTCGTCGCCCGCGAGGACGACCGTCTCGACCGCTTCCAGCACAAACCGTTCACCGAAATCTTCTGCGATATGGCTCGCGCGGGCGCAACCCACGAAAACGGCGAGGTTCACGGCGGCCGCGACGAGGAGTGGCGCGACTACGACAAGCCGCGGTACGTGCTCTTCCCGGCGACGAACAACGGCCGCGACCTCTCGGCGCTCGTGCAGGCCGAACTCGACTCGGGACTCGCCAGCGACTGTTCCGGTCTCTACATCACGAAAGAGGTCATCTCGAATCCCGTCAAGACCGGCGTCGCCGGCGAGAAAAAGGAGTTCGAGCGTGTGCTGCATATGAAGCGTCCCGACTTCTCGGGCTTCGAGTATTCGACGATTCTCTGTATCGACAATCCGGCGCGGGAGTTCCACCCGCAGGGCGCGTCTGTCATTCCCGGGAGCTTCGACGTTCCGGAGCCGGACCCGTCCCGTGAAGGACTCGTCGTCGACCACGACGCGCCGCTCGACGACGACTGGTTCCGCATTACCGTGACCGAGTACGACCAGATGGACGAAGGCATCGACCTGACGGGCCACGAGGTCATCGTCGCGGTCGGTCGCGGCATCGGCGACGACCCGACGAAGGGTATCGAACTCGCGTTGGAACTCGCAGACCAATTCGAGGGCTCGGAAATCGGCGTCACTCGCGGTATCGTCACGGGGTCGTTCCAGTTCGACGGCCACGTCGAGCAGTACACCCACGAAGAGCGACAAATCGGCGAGACCGGACAGGTCGTCGCGCCCAAACTCTACATCGCGGCGGGAATCTCCGGCGCAGTTCAGCACAAGGTCGGGATGGACGAGTCGGATACGATTATCGCCATCAACACGGACCCGGACGCCCGCATCCGCGACTTCTCCGACTACTTCATCGAGGGAGACCTGTTCGAGGTGCTCCCAGAACTGACGGCGGCACTGAAAGAAGGACAGTTCGAGGCGGCGGTCGCCCGCGATGGCGGCCTCACCGAAGGTGAGAGTACATCGGACGTTTCGTCCGATGGCGGTCTCGCCACAGATGAGAGCACGTCGGGCGTTCCGTCCGACAGCGAGGTTGCGGACGAACGAGGAGACACCCAATGACTGAACACGAACACTACGAAGCAATCGTCGTCGGGGCTGGTCCCGGCGGGGCGGCCGCGGCCGCAACGTTCGCTAACTACGGAATCGAGACGCTCGTTCTCGAACGCGGCGTCGAAGCCGGGTCGAAGAACGTCTCGGGCGGACTTATCTACGCCGAGGAGTCCGCACCCTACACCATCGACGACCTCTTTCCCGACTTCCGCGAAGAGGCGTCGGAGCGGCCTATCACGAAGTACCGCATCCACAACATCGCCGGCGACAAGGTGGAGTCGTTCGACCTGACCAAACTCCACGAACACGACACCGAGTGGTCCGACTCCGTCCTCCGTCGAAAGATGGATTCGTGGCTTGAAGACCGCGTCCACGAGCGGACGCGCGAAGCCGGCGGTGGACTCTTGACCGGCGTCCACGTCACTGGACTCCTTCGCGAGGAAGGGAAGATTGTCGGCGTGACGACCGACGAACTCGACCCGATAACGGCCGATATCATCGTCGCCGCCGACGGGGTGAACTCCGAACTCGCCCGCGACGCGGGCTTGATGGACTGGGAAGAACCCGAAGAGTGGTTCCAAGGCGTGAAAGCCGTCGTCGACATGCCGAACGACGTTATCGCCGAGCGATTCGATGTCGGTGCGGACGAAGGGGTCGCACACCTGTTCTCCGGCGACCTGTTCGAGGGCGTCCGCGGCGGCGGATTCCTCTACACCAACCGCGATACGCTGTCGCTCGGGACCGTCTTCCACCTCGACAGCCTCGTCGCCGAACAGGCCGAACCGCACGAACTCCTCGATGCGCTTTTGACGCATCCACTTCTCGCACAGTGGCTCGGCGACGACTACACAGAACTGGAGTACAGCGCCAAACTCGTCCCCGACTCGAAGAAAGTCGCACTCCGAGAACCACACTTCGGCCGCCTCCTCCTCGTCGGCGATGCGGCCGGCCAGATGCAGGCACAGGGTCCCATCATCAAGGGGATGAACCACGCTGTCACCGCGGGGGCGCTCGCGGCCGAGGCGTACGCGCAGGCGAAGTCCCGTAACGAACCGGAGAAAGCGGGGACGCGATACGCCCGCAAACTCCGAAGCGAGGGCGTGATGAAGAAGCTCCGGCCTCGCGGGTACGAACTGTTCCGCGGCGTCGCCGAAGACGACAGTGTGGCCGACATGGTCGATTCCGTCCTCACGTCGGCCGTCGGACGCGCGGGAATCCGCGCCTTCTCCGGCCAACTCGAACGGTTCTACAACGTTCCGATGCTGTCGTCGATGATACCCGACACGCAGACGCCCTACGTCACGCTCCCGACGGTTATCGCGGAAGAACTCGGGACGCGTGTGCGTGAGGAGAATACGGTGACGCCGCCGAGCCTCGAAGCGCGCATCGGCGACCTGACGTACGACACCGATATCGGGTCACCGCACATCACGCTCCTCGACAACTCCTACGAGGCAAGTGGGGCCGCCGTCGCGGCCTGTCCGGTTTCGGCGGTCGACTTCGGCGGCGGGTGCTACCGCGAGGAACTCGTCCGGACGAACGGCTCAGAGGAGCGCGTCGTCAGTCTCGACACACAACCCTGTGTCGAGTGCGGAACCTGCGCCGTTGTCGCCGAAACCGAGTGGGAACACCCACGCGGCGACAAGGGCGTCGAGTTCAAGTGGGGGTGAGTCGGTGGCTGGAGACACTGCATCGAAGCCCCCGGCAGACACCGACCGCAACCCGGAGCACGTCCGGTTCGGCGAGCGCGTCAGGGACCTCGCGGCCGAGGCGCGGCAGGCGAGAGAGACGTTCGACCCACCGGACGAATCGACGGCCGACGAGCGTGCCCTCGAATGCGCCCGCGACGGCGTCGGCCCGGTCGTCTCGTTGTACATCGAAGCGCGAACCGGCGGGCGAATGGTCGAGTTCACCGAGACGGAGTTTCAGTTACTTCACCGAACACTCAACGATTGGCTCACGCTGTACGCCCGGTGCTACGAGGTCGACCTCGACGCCGACTTCACGATTCGAGAGACCGCCGAGGTGCTTCTCAAGACGCACAGCTTCCGCGATGGGGCGCTGTTGCTGA
>NZ_JBZRPK010000131.1:0-1252 GCF_058382125.1 Haloferax sp. s1 | reverse complement strand
CCAGTGCCGTGTGTGTGACCGGTGTCGGCGTTCAAGGGGCAGTGGTCGTGGTCCAACACGCGCTGGTTCGCGCCGTAGGCCGCGGCGAGGGCGTCGCTCTCGGCGAAGTCGTCAGGGGAACCGTGGAAGTAGAGTCGCTTGTTCAGACACGCGATTCGGGACGCGCGGGCGGTGACGACGCTGATATCGTGTTCGACGAGGACGATAGTCATTCCCTGTTCGTTCAGGTCGCGGAGGAGGTCGTAGAATGACTCGCGCGACTCCGCGTCGAGGGCGACCGTCGGTTCGTCGAGGGCGAGCAGGTCCGTCTCGGCGGCGAGTGCGCGGGCGACGAACACGTGCTGTCGTTGCCCGCCGGAGAGAGAGCCAACGCGACGATCGGCGAGGTCCACGATATCGACGCGGTCGAGTGCCGTCTCGACTGCATCGTGGTCCGCATCCGAAAATCGGCCGAACAGATTTCGCGGATAGCGGCCCATCCGAACCACTTCCCGAACCGTGATGGGCATGTCCCGGGCCGTCTTCGTCACGTCCTGTGCCACGTAGGCGATACGCTCTCCGTCGGCGAACTGGTGGGCTGGTTCGCCGAACAACCGAATCTCACCGCGGTCGGGGCGCTGGAGACCGAGCAGCAGCGTCAACAGCGTACTCTTCCCGGACCCGTTCGGGCCGACGAGTCCGAGGAACTCGCCTTGTTCGACATCGAGCGAGATACCGTCGATAACGGGAACGTCGCCGTACGAGAAGGCGACATCGTCGAGTGAGATAACGGTCATCGCGCGTCGAGGGCGGTCCGCAGCGTCGGAAGGTTTACCTCGCGCATGATGTCGATGTAACCCCAGTTGTTCTCTTCCCACTCCTGTGTCATCCCCGGAATCGGGGTGAGCGGGAGTACGTCTTCGGCGTTCGTCTCGGCGACGAGTTGTTGTGCCGCACGGTCCGACTCTAACGGGTCGACGAGGACGTGCTTGATGCCGTGTTCTTCGATGGCGTGCTGTGCGCGTTCGATATCCCGCGGCGACGGCTCTTCGTCGGGCGACAGGCCCGTGAGCGCGACGATTTCGAGGTCGTAACGGTCCGCAAGATAGCCGAACGCGTTGTGGCCGGCGACGAGAAGCACGTCGCGCTCGCGAGTTTCCAGACCGTGCTCGAAGGCCGTATCGAGGTCCGACAGCGACTGGCGGTACGACTCGGTGTTCGCGGCGTAGGCGTCGGCGTTCGCGTCGTCGACCGACTGGAAGGCGTCTCGGAC
>NZ_JBZRPK010000132.1:0-1254 GCF_058382125.1 Haloferax sp. s1 | reverse complement strand
GTTGGGGACCGCGGCGGCGACGGTGCGCCACGGGTTGAGCGCGCGCCACGTGTCGGCGACGAGGTAGGAGAACATCGTGTAGCCGGCTCGGAGACCGGCGAAGACGACGATAATAGCGAAACTGACCGTCGGCACTTGTGGACCCGTGTAGCCGAGGTACACGACGAGTGCGAGCAGTGCGATGCCGAGCAGACCGCCAGCAGCGCGGAGCGCGCGCACGAGACTATCAGAGAACCCGGTCGTGGTTCGCCAGCGGTGGACTCGCTCGATGAACCGACGGTCGGTGACGAAACTCGCAAGGAGCGCGGAGGCACCAACCGTCGCGCCGCCGGTGGCAAGATAGAGCCACCGAGGGACCGAAAGGTTGTCCTGTGAAGCGCCAGCGAGACCGACGGCGGCGTTGCTCGCGGCAGCCGGGTCGGCGACGATAGCAAGGAGGCTGGCGAGGAACACGCCGAGGCCGAATCGTCGGAGTGTGGACGGGCGAATCATGATGCGAAGACGATAAACAGCATGAGGAATCCGAAGTACAGCAATACGAGCACGCCGAGCGCACGGATTCGGAAGGATTTCAGCTCGCGTTCCTCCTCGTAGTAGGCCTCGCGGTACGCCTCGACCTCGTCCGCGTCGAGCACGTCGGGGTGTCTCGCACCGCGGTGGAGGACCAGCAGGCGCGCTGTCGGATACGCCTCGCTACACGTCTCGCAGACGTGGCGGTCACGTGTCGCGTCGGTGTCTGTGGTCATCCGAGAGTCACGCAAAGTTCGGGGACAGTGGGTTCTGAACGTTTCTGTTAGGCTGTTGCTTACGGTGGCGGTGCGGTCAGATATCGAACTGCATCGTGTCGAACGACCAGAATGCAGTCTCGTAGCCGTCGTGACGGGCGACCTGCGGTGGAACGTCGACTTCGAGCGTCACGGTGTCTCCGGATTCGACAGTGTCGGCCGCGAGCCCGTAGTGATACCCGATTTCGGGGTCGAGCGTCGGCCGGAGTCGGTCGCCGTCGACGACGGTCGTTCCGCCCCGCTCGACGGTTGCGCGGATACCCATCATCGGCAGGATGAACCCGTTGTGCGGGGTTCGGGCCGAGACGTAGACGTACGAACCGTCGACATCGAATCGAGCGCCGTCGTCGACGACAAACGCGTCGAAGAAGGCGTCGGCACTCGTCTTCCGGCCGAGATGCGTCCCAGGGAGTTCGTCGATTCCCTTCGCCTTCCCGGTCGGGACGCCCATCATCTCCATCGCAGGAAC
>NZ_JBZRPK010000133.1:0-1256 GCF_058382125.1 Haloferax sp. s1 | reverse complement strand
AACGAGAACTGAACAAATTCACCGAAGAACGGGCCGATAGTTGCGGATACGAGGTAATTGATAGCTGACTGGATTTGTTGACCGAAAAATATTCCAGATAAGAATATTATGATCCCTCCTCCAACCTTTGCCCATCCCGGAAGCCAGCTATACCATTCGTATATCCAGTTCACGCCATGTAGGATCTTCCTGACGACTGCAACAAAAAGGACGTAAGGATCGCGAAGTGGGACCGAGAAGCTCCGCTCTGTTTCGGGATCAGCTGATTGATCTTGTTGATCAGTGTCGTTAGAATCAGCCGATCCAGTCATCTTGTGCTACAATAATATGTGGGGATAATTATAACTTCACACTGAATTCGTGCATCCAAATTCAAATATTCAGGAGTATTTCTGCCTCCTGCTCCGTTGCAGAGTTCACCGATAAGAGTGGACGGGCCGTAGAGAACCACCGTTCAACCACTCTCGACGCTCAGTGACACAGCTGACATCCTGGCGGACTCAGAAAGGGCGAGGCCGTCTCGGTCGTCCCCCGACCCCGCAAGCACCGCAGGCACGAGGAGCGCAGCGGGGTTCCCGTGAGCGGAGTTCCCGCGAGTGTAGCGAGCGGGAGCACGGAAGACGAGCGAAGCGAGTCTTCAGGAGCGAACGGGAGCAAGCGAGACGCAGTCTCGCGTGGTCGCGGGATGCCGAGCGGCCGAGGGCTTTCTATTCGTTCTCGGCCACCGCTAACCGTCTCGACGGAAGCATTATCCTGCACCGTCACGAACGACATAGTATGCACCACACACCGCCGGTGCAACAGGTGAACGTGCGGACGATGAGCGCTTGCTCTGTTCTTTCGTAGTTGGTAGCGGCGCCGGCGGGTGTATCGCCTTCTCATCGAGCAGCGACGCCGCTTTCACCGAGACAAATGCAGACCACCGAGTACGAACTCCGCGATCGAATCGACCAGCTCACAAACTACCGTGGCGAGGGCACCGAGCTCATCACCGTGGCCGTCCCGCCAGACAAATCACTCCATGCGGTCCGTGAGCGCATCGACCGAGAATATGCACAGGCTGCGAACATCAAATCCGATCAGACACGAACGCACGTCCAGGACGCTCTCGGACGCATCCGACGCCTCCTCCAAGCGTACAAAGAGACACCACCAAGCGGCCTCGTCATCTACGCAGGTGTCGTCGACGGTGAGCTGCAGGACGCCGTCTTCGACGATCTCGACGTCCCCGTCGACGTCTCACTGTACCGCTGTGC
>NZ_JBZRPK010000134.1:0-1264 GCF_058382125.1 Haloferax sp. s1 | reverse complement strand
GATCGACGCCGATTACGTGTGCTTAGTGGTGGACAACTGGACACCTACGGAACTATTTAATCGTCCTGCTGTGACAAGACTATTATGCCAGATGATTTCCTCGGAAGTATAGAATTCTCTGAGGAATCGGGAGACCGTACACCGGAAGAATTCATCGACCTAACGCACGACCCTGATATCCTCTACTACTACATTCTGGACGCGAAGGAGAAACTGAACTCGGGGATCGAGATAGACGCTGACGGGAAGGAAGATGAGGTGCTGGTTCACGCCACGGTAGAGATTTTCCAGTCGGTGATCCAGTATGTGGAGGCATTCAGTATCTACTATCTGGCGTACATCAAGGGTCGGGAGGATCTGATAGAATATCTAATTTCCACACAGCCGAAGGAGGTCAAGACCTTCTATGAGAAGTTGCGGCATGATAGGGAAGAGGAGTATCTCGACGAGTACGATATTGACTCCGATTATCGAGACCTGATGGAAACGCTGTTCGGCTACCGCTTCATGAGTGAAGAGGCCGATGAAGAGGATCTTGAACAGATAGACCTCGAAGAGTCTTCGTTTGGTTCGATTGAGGAGCTTATCGAATTCTCGGCAGAGACACTCGACGACCGTATTCGGACCGTCGGTGAATTCTATCTGGATTTCGGCAATGCCTACAACGCAGTCAAACACGGGAACCGGGCAATCCCACAGACAGATGGCGAATTCCACATCTCCTCTGATGACGGCGAAGTCGTGGAACTGGGTGTTGATATGGAGTTCGTGCAGTTCCTCTGTAGGCACGAGGGGGATGCCTACATCACCGCTATTCCGATTGACCACCTCCTCGAACACTCACTGAACATCGCTGATACCGTTCACGATCTATTCACATACCTCCGAAAGATCGCCCAAGCAGCAATAGACGACGAGCGCGAGTTCAGTGTCCCTCTCTTTGAACCTACAGAGAGCTCTAGTGAGTCGGGACGGCAGTGGACGAAAGTGTGGAACCAGCACAGCGTCATCATCCTCCCCGTAACGGATGAGATTGCAGAACTTATGGCCGAGTCCGAGGTGAGTCGGACTCTCGCCTGTCGTCTACATGCAGAAGGGAACGAGATGGTAATCGAGACGGAGAACGACGAGGATATTACTGACGACTATCCCATTCTTGCGACAATCTCTCAGCAAGGGATTGTAGGACTCACTCCTCGTCCTCGTGTGAATCTGGAGGTGAATATCAATCTCACTGACCTCGATGTCCAACACTACCTCGACC
>NZ_JBZRPK010000135.1:0-1270 GCF_058382125.1 Haloferax sp. s1 | reverse complement strand
CCCCCAATGGGTCGCCCGCCATCGTCGACGGCGAGCGGGTGACGGTCGAAGGGGCCGTCACGGTCGACGAGGAGGCCCCCGCGAGCGACCGCGCAACCGACGGATTGTCCGCCCCGGTCGGGATGTACGTCTGGCAGGCCGCGTTCCCGCGGAGCGGACAGAAGGTGATCGACTTCGAGAACCGGACGACGAGACAGGCGAGAGCGACGTTCGCCTCCGGCGTCGAGTTCGGATCGTTCACCGTCGCGACCGAGAACGGGGAGCTCCGGGTCGACCCGGGGTGGCTGCGAGACGTCCATGACGCCGACCGGCTGGCGGCGGTACGGCCGGTCGGCTTCCTCCCGAGCCGGACGTGGCACGTCTACCTCTGGAATTCGCCGTACGTCCAGCTGGCCGACCACTCGACGGAACTGCCGCTCGAACGGCTCCGAGGCGTCGTCGACGACGACCCGGACATCGACCTGGAGAACGACTACTTCCTGTCGAAGGCCGTCCCCGAGGGGACCCGGCTGACGGTCCACGGCGAGCTGTCCGTCGACGCGGGGACGCCGACCATCCGCGGGACCGAGAAGACCCCGCTTTTCCTCTCCGACGGCGGCGTCGACGCGATCCGCCGTTCCCTTCGGCGTCGGGCGCTCACCTACGGCGTCTATCTCGCGTTGGCGTCGGCGGCCACCGCGGTTTCGGTCGTCGCCTTCTCCTGAGCCGTCGGCGCGCTACTCGTGCCGTTCGGCGTCCTCGCCCGTCCGGTACTCGTCTTGCAGGAACTCGTGACACAACAGCGTCGTCTTCGAGCGTGATGAGGTTCGGCCAGAAGACGTCCGGCGTGGCCTCCAGCCCCCACGAGACGCCCGTGCCAACGGTGACGCCGATGAGGCCGAGCAGGAAGTTCTTGAGCCGCAGACTCGGCGAGATGCCAATCTGCCAGACGAGATGGTAGTTGCGAGCGATGACGCTCGTCGCGCGCTCGACTTCGTACGCGACCACCTCTGGAACGCGGAGACAGAAACGCTCTCCCGGCGCGTGATGAACGGCGAGGTCAAAGCGACGGTTACCTCGAAGATTATGCCTTCCTCGCCCGCGGCGCGTTCGACCTGTATCAGGCCACCGGCGACGTCGAACCGCTTGCGTTCGCGCTGGACCTCGCGCGGGCGACCCACCGCGAGTTCTACGACGAGACCGCGGGGACGCTCTACTTCACGCCCGAAAGCGGCGAAGCCCTCGTAACGCGCCCGCAGGAGGCGACAGACCAGTCCACACCGTCGAGTCT
>NZ_JBZRPK010000136.1:0-1280 GCF_058382125.1 Haloferax sp. s1 | reverse complement strand
GCCACGTCCCTCCCCCCCCTACCGGGGGCATCGTGTGTTACGAAACCCCCCCCTGAACCGCGGGAGGGTTCGGGGGGTTCGCCACAGGCGATTCGAGAAATGCGGTTTTTGCCCCCGGGGTGGGGTTTTTGGGGTGCGGAAAGCCCCGGTTTGGGGGGCAGGAAATTTCCGCCGGTACAGCCTGCGAATCCTGCAGTCGCGGCCGAGAGGAGGCACAGAAATGCCCGTCGGTCCATGTGGTATCTGGGGCTGTGGGGACTGAAACCGCACTGGGGTTGTGTGTCAGTGTCGCACGGATTAGGGATAGGAACGATGTATCTCAGCAATCAATCGTCGTTAGAAGGGCGGCTCAGGTGTTGTTGAGCATCGTCACAAGGGGCTCGGTGGGGGTAACCTTCGTCACCGCCGCCCGTGAGGGACTAGGCCGGTGGCACATTTCACGGTTTTCATCGACCGGTGTCGTCGTCTTGGTCGTCCCACGCTTCGAGTTCGGCGTGTTCCACCGTAACCTTCGAAACGCCTTCAGCGTCGAGAACGCCGTCTTCGGTGACGACGCCCGTCACGAACTCCTCTGGAACGACCTCGAAAAGCGGGTTCTCAGTTGCCACCGACTCCTCGCCGTCGTACAACGAACCGCCGTCTTCACCGATGAACTCGTCGTCGACGCGTATCTTGTCGCGGGCGCAGACGGCGAAGAGCGGAACTCCGCCGCGGTCGGCCGCGAGCGCGACGGGGTAACTCCCGACCTTGTTGACGACGGCACCCGACGCGAGAACCGAGTCGGCACCGACGAGCACGCAGTCGACCTCGCCCGACGCGACGAGGTTCGGAAGCGCCGCATCGGTGGTGAGTGTGGTTTCGATGCCCGCTCGCGCCAACGTTTCGACGACGGTGACGCCTTCAAGTCCGGGTCGTGATTCGGCGACGACGACACTTGGCTGTGCATCTTTGAGGGCCGCGACGACTGTACCGGACCGAGAGAGTGTCGCAACCCGGTCGAAGTCGCGCTCGCGGAGGAGTTGCGCCGCCTCCGCCGCCGCGGTTTCGTCGGCGACGACCGCGCTGTTGATTTCCGCTTCGGTGCGGCGGCGGATTCCCTCCGGACTCCGGTCGGCGTCCGCCATCACCCGATTGATTCGGTTGCCGACGGCGGCCATACTGGGGCGGGCGTCGCGGAGTTCCCGGGCGAGCGAGACCAAATCATCTCGCGATTCTGCCTCGACTGCGGTGTCACGCAGCACCTCCAGTGCGCGGATTGAAATCCAGGCTGAGCCGTGCGT
>NZ_JBZRPK010000137.1:0-1287 GCF_058382125.1 Haloferax sp. s1 | reverse complement strand
CATCTGGGGACACCATTTTTGCGGCTCACTGAACTAAATCATGCAGCTAGCTGATAGATCACCGAGCCCTGGTGCGCCGAGCATGATGTTGAACAGTGCAGCAGCGATGAGGCCCCACGAGACGGCCTCGATGATGTGCCGACCGCGGATGGCGAGAACGATAACCACCGCGATGTCGAGCAGGTGGACGAGACCCCACGGCGAGACGGACGCGGAAACCTGCCCGGTCACGTTCGCGTGTGGCATCCCGCTCCAGAGTCCGGGAATACCGAACCCTGCGATGAGATACGCTACGATTGCGAACGCCGCCGCGACGACGGCGTATTTCACACGGGACGCGACGACGCCGCCGATGTCGGCGTCTTGGGTCACCGCGGAGACGATAGTCGTGTCACTGACGGGTGCGAGATTGTCTCCGAAGACGGCTCCGGAGAGAATCGCACCGAACAGCAGTACTGGGTTTGCGCCGAGGAGCAGGCCCGCCGGGAAGACGAGGCTCGTGAAGGCAATTGCGGTGCCGTAGCCGGTACCAATACCCGTCGCCAGGAGTGCTGCGAGCAGGAACGTCGCCGCCGGGAACAACCCGGGACCGACGTTCAGTACCGTTGCAGCCCAGACGAGACCATCGACGAAGCCGCCGACCTGAATGGTCTCGGCGAACATGCCCGCCCAAAGCCACGCGACCACAGCGGTCGCCGCGACCCGACGGGTCATGCCGGCGAAGATGACATCCGCATAATCCTTCCAGTCTCCCCGAACAAACAGCATTCCCACGATGAGTCCTGTCAGCATCCCCGTGACGAGTCCGGTCGTATCGCCGATACCGAGGAAGCCACTTTGGAATATCGCCCATGCGATGAACAGAGCGATGGGGAGCGCGCTGACGAGGCGCCCACCACGGAAACTGAGCTCGATGTCCGGTTCTTCTGGCATCGTCTGTCACACTTTCGGTCTGGTATATAATAGGCACGAATTTCCTCCAATTAGTCATCCAAGATTTCGAGTTTACTGCCACATTAACACAAGAAAGTAACATGTCCCACGGAGATTATCGGCATATTATCGCAAGTGTTTATCATGAATCCCGGGAAATAGGCGGGTCATGAGTCAACAGGCGACGATAGCGGACCTCGTATCGTTCCGGCGGGACCTCCACCGCCACCCCGAACCCGCCTGGCGCGAGTTCTACACCACCGCGCGCATCGTGGACGAACTGGAAACACGCGACCTCGATGCGCTCTACGTCGGCCCCGAGATACTCGATGACGACGAGCGGATGGCCGTCCC
>NZ_JBZRPK010000138.1:0-1299 GCF_058382125.1 Haloferax sp. s1 | reverse complement strand
GATTCCGAACTGCGCGCGCTCGCCGCCGCGTCGGGGTCGGGAAGCGAAGAAACGAAGCTCAAAACGCTCTACGGCCTGTTCAACCGAACCGACCCCGACGAAGCGCGCTTCCTCGCGCGACTCGTCCTCTCCGAGATGCGTATCGGCGTCGGCGAGGGAACCGTCCGGGACGCAATCGCCGAAGCGTTCCTCGTCGCACCCGAAGACGCCGCTGCCATCCGCGACGACGACGTAGACACGGAAACCGAGACGGCCGCCCGCGAACGACGCGACGAAGCCATCGCCACCGTGGCCCGTGCGCTACAGGTCTCGAACGACTACGGCATGGTCGCCGAAGTCACCCGCGATGAGGGCGAATCCGGTCTCAGCGAGGTCCGTCTCGAAGTCGGACGCCCGGTGCAGGCGATGCTGGCGCAAGCCGGGACTGCCGCCGACGCGCTCGACGAGTGGGAGACTGCGGCGGTCGAAACGAAGTTCGACGGCGCTCGCGTGCAGGTCCACCGGGACGAAGCGGGCGATGTGTCGCTGTTCTCCCGGAACATGGAGGATGTGACGAACGCGCTCCCCGAAATCGTGGAATTCGTCGAGGACGCGGTCGACGAGCCAGCCATCCTCGACGGCGAGGTGGTCGCCATGGACGACGACGGCGAGCCACTCCCGTTTCAGGAGATTCTCCGGCGTTTCCGCCGCAAGCACGACGTGGGTCGGATGCGCGAAGAGGTCCGCGTCGAACTCCGGGCGTTCGACTGCCTCCACGCCGCCGGCGACGACCTCCTGACGGAACCGCTTACGACCCGACACGACCGACTGGCAACGGTTCTCGGGCCAGACTCCGACGCCGTTTCCGACCTGCTCCTCTCCGACTGCCCCGACGAAGTCGCCGCGTACGAATCCGAGGCGCTCGAAGCCGGCCACGAGGGAATCATGCTGAAGAACCCCGACGCGGCCTACTCGCCGGGCGACCGCGGGAAGAACTGGCTGAAGCGCAAACCCGACGTGGAGACCCTCGACCTCGTGGTGACGGGTGCCGAGTGGGGCGAAGGCCGCCGCGCGAAATTCCTCGGAACGTTCCTGCTTTCGGCCCGCGTCGACGACGAGTCCGGCGACGACGAATTCGAGACTATCGGCAAGGTTGCGACGGGCATTACCGACGAAGAACTGGTCGAACTCACGGAGCTACTCGAACCCGAAATCGAACGTGAGTCGGGCAAGGAAGTCGATATTCGCCCATCGGTCGTCTTCGAGGTCGGCTACGAGGAGATTCAGGCGTCGCCGACGTACTCGTCGGGGTACGCGCTT
>NZ_JBZRPK010000651.1:0-11862 GCF_058382125.1 Haloferax sp. s1 | reverse complement strand
TGGCCTCGCGTCTCCAGGAAGCCGGTGCCATCGTCATCTACGGCGTCATGGCCTACGTCATCAGCGCAGCATCTCTGATGGCGCTTTTCGACTGGCGGGTCAAACAGAATCTACAGGAACTCGTTTCGGTCATGTCGAAGTAACAATTGGTCTGCCTCACTAAGAGGAGAATTCAATTGATTCGGCGAACCTCATTGATAACTGAATGTATCGAGTGAATCAAATATAGTAGCACCTCGCCAAATGTGTGATTATAGTGAAACGAAAGCACCCGCAAGGTTCGGTGGGGGATTAATTACCAGAGCATAGGTAGATTATACACACAGACAAGTTCCGAGAACGCGAAAAATTAACCCGTTATTGTCTGTTGGTCTCAGAGATTTAGCATGGATTAAGATGTCATTTTATTTGGCTCGAAACTGTTCTCATTCACATTTAACCTACTATTTTCTCCCCGAAAATAACGTGTGTTTTTGGTAAACAACTGGTATCTATCTGGCTGCCATCCGAATCAAACACGTTGGTAAACGGACCGAAACTGCGTATACCTCGCAATAATGATTATCATGTTAACGAGGGCTTTCCTGAAGCATGGTACGACTCAACGGTGGAGACGACGACGAATCTGCTACAGATTCGGACTCCATCCTCGAATCGCAACTCAACAGACGGAACTACCTCAAAATCGGTGCAGCGGCCGCATCGACTGCCCTCTCTGCCGGCGTCGCGTCGGCTGCGTCTGGACCAGAGGAGCGCTTCGGAATCCAGTGGGACCGCGTTGTCGACGCGGTGGCCGACCTTGGAATGGACCCTAACGGAAACGAGCCGATAGACAGCAAACTCGACGCAGCCTACGAAAGTGGGACACTCATCGAATTCCCTCCGGGTGAGTATCTCGCGACCAACACACAGTCTTGGAACGACAACGTCTCTCGGTTCGGTATCGTTGGAACCGGAAGCTCACACAAAGACGTGCAGTTCGTGTTCCCATCCGGAAACAACGGTGAGAAGTTCCGGTTCCTCGAAATCACGAGCGGCAGCCATCACGTCCTGAAGAACTTCTCTATCCAGCAGACCGACGACGACACCACGACCGCCGACATCTGGCTCGTCAACGACGACGGCGCACTCATCGAGGATGTCGAATGGCTCGGCCGCACTCCCTCCGACAACTACGCCCGACGACAACTACTCGCATACGACTGTTCGTCCGTCGACGGCGTCAACGTCGCCCGCCGCGTCTACATGCGCGAAGGCGCTGCAATCCCCGGCTACCCCGACGGTGTTGCGGGTATCCGTGTGCAGGGTGGCTCCGTCGGTGAAATCCGTCTCGTCGACTGCCACATCGAACAGCGCGGCTCGTCGTCGTTCCGCGCGACCCACACGCAGGGCGTGCTCCGCGTCGAAGGCGGCCTGTTCAAGAACAACGACAACACGAACATGCGCATCTCCGGCGGCGACCACCCCTCGAAGTCCTCGTGGATCAAAGGTGCGACCGTCATCGTCGACGACAACGACCTCAACGAACACGCCCGCGACGGCGACCAACTTCACAGTCCCACAGGTCTCCTTATCGACTCGACGGGCAACGGCTATTCCGGGGTACTCATCGAGGACTGTGACTTCATTTACAAGTCGAGTCCGTCCGCACGCGCTGTCATCGCGACGTCGCCGCCGTCGTGGGGCGGCCACGGGAGTTTCACGCTCCGTAATTGTCGCATCCAGAACGACACGTCGATTCAGACGCTCCACGCCGACTCGGTCGATACCGACACGACTGAAGAACCGTGGGGTGCGACGCTCGATAACGTCTCGATTACGGGTAGTTCTCAGTCGCAGCCGGCTGGTGCCGCTGTCTGCATCGACAACGACCGCAACGGCTCGACAATCCAGAACAGTTGTATCCACTTCCCGAACGGCGACGTTAACGGTGTTCTCGTCAACGACGCGACCAACTGTGAGATTCTGGACACCAACATCAACGTCACCGGGCAGGCAACCGTGTTCAACGGGGCCGACGTGAGCACGAGCAACATCACCAGCAGCGACTCGTGTCCGCTCCCCGGAACTGACGACGGCACGAGCAGTGGCGACTCGTCGTCTGGCGACGACTCGACGACTACGGAGCCGCTTCCGAACGACCTGCGAATCGTCGGCACGGGAACGACGACCCAGTACGAATTCACCGTCACTGACTCGCTACAGACGTCCGGCGACACCATCGAGGAGTGGGACGATGTCTCCAGTGGCTCCGCCACAGGGTGGGTTACTACCGACGGGTCCGAAGACGCGTACACCTTCTCCGGCGACGTGTCGTCCTTCTCGTTCCTCGAAGGCGAGGCGGAAATCTACGTCAACGGCGAGCAGGTGACGCCGAGTACGATTACAGATGCGACGAGTGACAGTGACTCGTCGAGTGGTGACGACTCGTCGTCCGGCGACGACTCGACGACCGATTCGTCGCACGAACTCCGCATCGTCGGCACGGGGACGACAACGCAGTACGACTTCACCGTCACCGACTCGCTGCAGGCGTCCGGCGACACCATCGAGGAATGGGATAGCATCTCCGGCACGTCTGCAACGGGCTGGATTACGGACCAGGGCTCCGAGGACGTGTACGCGTTCTCCGGCGACGTGTCGTCCTTCTCGTTCCTCGAAGGCGAGGCGGACCTCTACGTCGACGGCATGCAGGTAACGCCGAGTTCCATCACGGACGCGACGAGTGGTAGTGGCTCCGTGACGGACTCGACGGACTCCGAGAACGAACTCCGCATCGTCGGCACGGGGACGACGACGCAGTACGAAGTTGCCGTCAGCGACTCGTTGCAGGCGTCCGGCGACACCATCGAAGAGTGGGACGACGTATCCAGTACGTCCGCGACGGGCTGGATCACGTCCGACGGAGCCGAAGACGTGTACACCTACTCCGGCGACATCACCTCGTTCTCGTTCCTCGAAGGCGAGGCCGAAGTCTACGTCAACGGTACGCAAGTCGACCCCGCCATGTTCGCGCTTCCGAACCGTATCCGCGTCAAGGGCGAGGGCACGGAGACCCAGTACGAACTCGAAGTCACCGGCGAGATTATGAACGACCCGCTTATCGGAGCGACCGAGAGCTCCGATTCGCTCACGACCAGCACGGCAACGGGTGCTATCACCGACGACAGCGACGGCTTCCGCTTCTCGGGTGACATCACGAAGATGAACCTGACTGGCGACGCGGCGCTGACGTTCGAAGACAACGACGGCTAACTCCGTTCGACTCGGCGATTTTTCGTCGGACGTTGCGTTGCGAAGCGTCCTTTTTGATGGACACTGCACGTAGCGCTCGGCAGTTGTAACTCACACAGGAACAGCCATCGACTCCGTCCCAACCGACGAAGCCGTCTCATCCGCAGCGCTCGCAGTGTCCTCATTCACGGTGAGCCAGATATACGTCGAGCGGTAGGCCGTCTCGGTACTCGGCTCCGCGGGGGCCTCACCTTCGTATAGGTAATACGTGAGCCGAAGGTTTTCGCCGGTGAGTGCCGGGACAAAATTATGTTTCGTCCGCCACGTTCCTCCGTCTGCAACCGTCTTCGTCTGCTGTCCGAGCGCCTGTCGCTCGACAACGGTCGTTTCTCCGCCCGCCTGCTCAACGCGTTGGAGTTCGGCGACGAGGGTGTAGCTGGTGGCTTCGCCTTCGAAGTTGCCGACGCTGACGAACAACTCGGTTTGCTCACCAGCAGTCAGCGCCGATGGGTAGTCGGCCGCGACGAACTCGCCGGATGCATCCTGCGTGAGAAGGGACAGACTCGAATACGACTCGCCGCCGCCCGTGTCGACAACTGCGTACCCCAGACTCGCGACTGCGAAGATGATGGCAACTACGAGCGCGACGTTCAGAAGCGAGTCAATTCGCGACGGTCGGCCAAAGGCATCCGCGATGTCCGCGTACCACTGTCGAATCGGGATATGGAACTGCTCGGCGGGCTGGAGCCGTCGGCGTCGAATCTCTCCGATGGCGATTCCGACGATGATGACTACCGAGAGCGCACTGAGTACGACGAATAGGTCTAATCCGAGTCCGACCCAGAGTAATACCAACCCGATGACCGGGAGCAACGCAATGCTCATCCCGAACGAGAGTGCGAGCCGTTCGACGAGGCTGAGGCTCGCATTCCACTCGAATGGTCCGGATGCCGGGCCGTGCATCTTCTGGTCTAATTTGTTTCCGGGGAATAACGCAAGTAGGAGCGCGTAGCCGGGGAGAAACAGGAGAACTGGAAGACCGACGATAGCCTGCACAGTCGGCACGACGTGGAGCAACGCACCGACGTAACTCAATACGACCACCGCCAGCGAGAACGGCACGTCGAGTGACAGCCCACCGAGTACTCGATGTAACCGTCCTTCCCTGTGTGATGTCGACTCCATCGGGTAGATATATCTCTGGTCTAGCGTGTTGTTATTGAGCACCTCACTCGGTTGTCGTTGGCTGGTACACGGGGACTAACGCCCATCTCTGTCGCTTTCGATGCTGTCCGTGGGCAGCTTCTGTTCACCCGATTCCGGCGGTTCTACTGCCGCTTCTAGCCCCTTGTTTTCGTGTTTGTCGAGGAGCATCGCGCCGACGAGCGATGCGATACCGCCGAGAAGACCGACGAATCCATAGCGATCCGGCCGGTTCCGAGACGTGAGTTTGCGGCCCAACTGTACTGCCCCGGTGACGAACCCTACGACGCCGACGGCGTACAGGACGGCGATTGGATGTACCTCCGAGGAGAGGTACCGAACGCGTAAGCGCCAGAGGAAATCCTTGAGCAGGAGGAACGACAGCCCCGGAACGAACGTGGTGTATCTGATGCTGCTTTTTTCATCACCGTACTGTGCGTCCATCGAGACGGTCGTAACTCGTTTTTCTGCGACATTTAGTTTCACGAGGAGATCGTTTAAGAACCCGTACTGGTTGTACAGTCGTTCGACACCGATGTCGGAGAGTGTCGCTGCCGAGATGGCCGTGTACCCGTTCTGTGGGTCGCGAATGTGCCAGTAGCCGCTGGCAATTCGAGTTAGCCCTGATAGGAGCAGATTTCCGAAGAGTCGCCACGTTGGCATCCCTCGCCAGTGGGATGGCCCAGCAAGTCTATCGCCGGCGGCGTAGTCGGCAGTTCCATCCGCGACGGGGTCGACGAGAGTGGAGAGTATAGCAGGGTCCATCTGTCCGTCACCGTCCATCACGACGACGATGTCGACACCGTCCGCGAGGGCCCGCTCGTACCCGTTTTTCACTGCGGCACCGCGCCCACGATTGGTCGAGTGTCGAATCGGGACGACACGCTGCCGACCCTGGTTACCGCCGTCCGGTACAAATGGAACTAGCGTACGCTTGTTCGCACGTGCGACGTAATCCCGTACTTTCCTCCACGTCTCGTCGGTGGAGTGGTCGTCGATTACGTAGATTCGGTCGACGAACTCCGGAATAGTCTCGATGACCTGTTCGATGAACTGTTCTTCGTTGTACGCTGGTACGACGACGCCAATGATATTACCGCGATACATCGTGTCTCTCCTGCTGGACGGGTATTACGCCCTGCGTGCCTCGACGGACGCCCGTGGAGCATTGCCCGGGAGGGACCGAAGTGCGACGAAGAATTCGTGGTAACATCGGTGTTTCGACTGGCTGATTGTACTGATGAGGGCTTTGTTAGCCATACCAAATATATAATAGAAACCCACTTTCAAATTTTATTGACTTTGTACCTTTGTTCAAGATATCCTGAATATATCTAAATTCTCGGTTATAAATTCAAATCACTGGATAATTCTGAATAATTGATCCATTACCGGTCTCGGTTGAGCGTTTCCCTGTTTGCCCCCTGTGTACCCCTGAAACAGCTACTACCTCTCGTCGCGGCGGGTAGCTTCGTTGTTTTAGTCGTGATGAGTGGCGTTCGTCGTTTTCGCTGGATTCACACTTCGTATCTTGTCGACGGTTGGTTGGTTATCTACCACCTACCAATCAGCTACCACACCCAATGGACGAACCAGATGTACCTCCGCCGTACGGCCTCTCGGATCTTCCCTCACTCTCGTCACTCAGGAGAGACTCTTCACTCACCGCTCCGACTGACACAGACCGAACGGGGTGTCTGTTGGTGAAGCGCCGAACCTATCTGAAGTTGCTTGGTTCGGTCGGCAGTAGCGCCGCCATCGCAGGATGTGAAACGAGAGCGGGCACGGAGAACCCAACTGTCTCTACACCGAAGAAATCGACGTTGACACCGGAACCCGCGCTTCGACTGACCGTCTTGAACGCGGTTGAAGACCTTGGGATGGACCCGACGGGACACGAACCAATCGACGAGGTACTCGACGAGACCTACGATGATCACACTGCCATCGAGTTTCCCCCGGGGGAGTATCTCGTCACCCGGGAGCACGACTGGGACCGCGGTGTCGAAAACTTTCGACTCGTCGGACTCGGAAAGTCACACAAAGACGTGCAGTTCGTCTTCCCTCGGAACGACCCGGGCGAACAGTTCCGAATGTTTCGTATTACGAGCGGGAGCTACCACGTCTTGAAGAACTTCTCTCTCCAGCAGACCGACGACCGAACGACGAGTGCCGACATTTGGCTTGCGAACACTGACGGCGCGCTCATCGAGGATGTCGAATGGCTCGGCCGAACCCCTTCTGATAACGACGCCCGCAACCAACTGTTATTATTCGACTGCACCTCAGTCGACGGCGTCAACGTCGCCCGCCGCGTCTACATGCGCGAAGGCGCTGAACTCACCGGTTATCCCAACGGTGTTGCTGGAATTCGAATCACCGAACGCTCCGTGGGCGAGGTCAAAATGATCGACTGCCACATCGAACAGCGCGGCTCGTCGTCGTTCCGCGCGACCCACACGCAGGGCGTGCTCCGCGTCGAAGGCGGCCTGTTCAAGAACAACGACAACACGAACATGCGCATCTCCGGCGGCGACCACCCCTCGAAGTCCTCGTGGATCAAAGGTGCGACCGTCATCGTCGACGACAACGACCTCAACGAACACGCCCGCGACGGCGACCAACTTCACAGTCCCACAGGTCTCCTTATCGACTCGACGGGCAACGGCTATTCCGGGGTACTCATCGAGGACTGTGACTTCATTTACAAGTCGAGTCCGTCCGCACGCGCTGTCATCGCGACGTCGCCGCCGTCGTGGGGCGGCCACGGGAGTTTCACGCTCCGTAATTGTCGCATCCAGAACGACACGTCGATTCAGACGATTCACGCAGATACGGTCGACACCGACACGACGGAAAAACCGTGGGGTGCAACGCTCGATAACGTCTCGATTACGGGTCAGTGCACCGAACAACCATACGACTCAGCAGTCGTCATCGGCAAAAACCGGAACGGGTCAAAAATCGTCGACAGTTGTATCCACCTTCCGAGAGGGTACGTCGGCGGCGTCCTTGTCGAGGGTGCCGAAGGCTGTTCGATAGAAAATTCCACCATCAACGTAAGTGGTGCCCCGACGCAGACGCGAGATGCCGATCTCTCGCTTCAAAACGTGTCGTACACAGGAACGTGCGCATTTAAAGACCAGTAGATATCTGACGAAACAACGATAGCGAAATACCGCCTGCAAATAGAGTGAACAGAGCGACGAGATTCTTGGCTATCACCGACCCCTAAGGTTGAATCCGGGGGTCAGTGTGACGTTCGTGGCTCGTTCTTCTGTCTGCTCCCCTCTGTCAACATTCCCCCTTTCGACTTCGCCCTCGCCGCTGGAACCCCGTTCGAAGAGTGCATGCCACACGTATCTGGCGAACGGGACCGGGTCGTCAATGCGGGCGAGGTCGAACCGCGGTTCGCGGTAGATGGACACGAGAACCTCCAACACTGTCTTTGGGAGCGATGGCCGCTCAACCAGTGGAGAGTCGTCGCTGACGACACTCATGATGTAGCCGAGTTCTCCCCAGAGATAGTGGGTTCCGATATCGAGTTCGTAGTCCGGTTCGATGCGGTCTTTCTGACCCGTCGCCAGTAACCAGTAGTAGTACGGGAAGTCGGCCCCAGCACGAACCGTTGAAGGAAGCGACTGCCACATACGGGGGTTGATTTCGATGAGCTTGAACTCGCCCGTTTCCGCGTCTTTGAGGTACTCGATACACGCGAGCCCGTGCCATTCGAGGTGACTGAGGAGTTTTCGTGCAACCGTTTCGAGTTCCGGGATATACACGGACTTCCGGTAGACGCCACCGCCCCCAGTGTATGAGTTCCCGCGAATCTGTCGGTGCTGGAACGTCGCGACTGGTTCACCGTGGTCGTACAGCGCCGCAAACATGTACTTGCCCTCGGTTGGGACGTAATCCTGCACGATGGGGTCGTGTTTCATTTCCGCGTAGATTGCGTCCGGTTCCGGGCGGTCGCCGGGCCTCAGGTGCCTGACGCTCTTGATAATGTCGTAGTCACTCGGGTCGTAGCTGTCGACGTACTCCTCGGCGACGACGTTGTACCGCGGTTTGACGATGGACGGCTTGTCGAACTCTTCGACTTTGCTGAAGAGGCGCGTCCGTGGCATGGGGACATTCGCCTCCTGTGCAGCCTCGTATAGCAGTTTCCTGTCGTGGACCCGTCGAAGCATCTCAAATTCAGGGACGATGAGGGTAACGTACTGCTCAAACTCGTCGAGGTACTTCGAGAAGACGTACCCGTCTTCGGGGCGAGTCGGGATTATCGTCCTCACATCCGGACGAGCAGCGATACCGACGAGCGCATCTTTGTAGGCCACGAGACCATCTCTCGGCCCCGGAATTCGAACGAGTTCGTCACAGAATCGCGATGAGGCAGCCGGGACGTTGTCGTGTTCTGATGCGTGAATCGTGTAAACACCGCGTTCACCGGGTGACCGCATACAGATGTAATTACCCGATGGGATGAGAATCGAGTTATGGCTGTGCTCTCGTCTAACCATGACTCAATCGTCGTGCGGTAACTGAATTAGTATGGGTTAACTAACTATCTCGACTTTGGCACTATCCCCGATGCTGGGACGACGAAAAGAATCGAAAGAGAAGACGATGCAAAGACGCTCACGGGACTTGATGCCGCCTCTGTTCTTGCTGTGTCCGTCGCTCTGTCTCCACTGTACTGTCAGCGTGATTCTCGTTTCTGTTCGGTGCGAAACGCTGATTGTACCAGGAAATCGAAGTGCCGACGTGTTCTCGGAGCCCCCGATACGTGTAGCCGAGTTCTGTCTGCGCTTTCGCCGAACTGTAGAACAGTTCGCTCGTCGCGAGACGCGCCATCTCCGGACTGAACGGGAACACGCGCGCATCGAATAGTTTCCCGATACCTTTGGCGACCGTCCCCATTGCGAGGACGATAGGACGAGGGAGAGGAGCAACGGGGCTGTAGCCGTTTGCTTCCTCGGCGATGATCGTCACTATTTCACGATACGTGAGATTTTGTCCACCGAGTATGTAGTGGTCGCCTGCCTTTCCCCGCTCTGCAGCGAGGCAAATTCCGTTGACGCAGTCGTCAACGCCGACGATGCTTGCACCACCTGGAAGGTACGCAACCAACTTCGGGTCGGTCGCGAGTTTGATGAGACGGGCCGTGAACGTCGTATCGCCGGGCCCAAACACGGACGTGGGATGAACGGTTACGACGTCGAGGTTTCGGTCGACGTACTGGTGTACAATGCGTTCGGCTTCAGTCTTCGACTTCTGGTACGCACCGACCGCTGGCGCGAGATCACGCTCGACTGCGACCCCACGGTTGCGCCGGTTCCCGGCTGTACTCGTAAAGACGACTCTATCGATATCGGCGTCGAGGCTGGCTTGCAACAGCGTCCGAGTACCTTCGACGTTCACCTCGTGGACCGTCTCCGAGTCGGCTGATGCGAGACCGATACCGGCGAGGTGAAACACCACGTCAGGGTCGGCCTCTGCGATGGCCGCTTGAACCGACGATTCGTCGAGGATGTCGCCTACGTGCCAGTCGATATCGAGCGTTTCGAGGTCCCCAAGGTCGGAACTTCGGCGCCTGAGTCCGTGGACTGTCCAGTCACGCTCGTATAGCATCGCACAGAGATGCTGACCGAGGAAGCCGGTTGCCCCAGTAACGAACGCTGTTTGTCCCTCGCCACTGTGTATTTCTTCTATCATTTTCGGGTCTGGTTTCCGAGCAGCTGTGGAGGGAACGCGTCGCCGCTCACACGCGTATACATCTTGTATGCCTCTGTTACGAGGTGATGCGGTTCGTCCGGTTTCGGCTTCGGTCTGAGCGGAAGTTCCGCTCGGACGTCCGCGAGGGAGACACCTTCGACTGGATACTCGGTCGGTGTCCCCTGACTCAGAATCCGGAGATATTCTTCGTCTGCTGGGTCGACGCCGAACAACGTTGCCATCGCGATGTCGATGTCGACGACGTTCTCACCGTCGAGTAGCAGTCCTGTTGCGTTTGCAGTTCCCGTGTACGTATACACCGCGTCGACGAGCGTCACGGGAACGTCGGTTGCTTTTGCCGCGACAGCGAGTTCGATGGCGGGTGCTTCCGCGACTGCACACGACCTCCCGAGATTCGCTACCGCTGCCGCAAACGACGTTTCCCACGCGTATCGTGCGGTCGGCACGTTGACGACCGGATACTCCCGGAGCGGCTTCGGCATCATCCCTGGAACACGTCGCCCGTCGACTGATACCGTGATATCGACCTGCTCAGCCTCGTCGAGTACGAGGAACTCCACATCCAACTCCTCGGTCAGGGACTCGTATCCGAGGTACCGTGCGGCCCGCGTGCCAGTCACGTGTCGCCCACCCGCGATGGCGATGGTGATCGATTCGATGCCGATCTCTCGAAGCCCGTCGACCACCCCTGCGACGACTGTCGGGTCTGTTACCATCCCCGTTGTCGGGTGGTGCGGATAGTGCGTATCGGGAAGGACCACGACGGACTCCAGGTCGGAGAGCCGACCGCGGTAAGTCGTGATTCGGTCTCGAACTGTCTCGCGAACATCGTCGGGACGGACGGACGGGGTTCGGGTTGCCCGAAGGAAATGCTGAGCCGTCACTGTCGAACACTCCTGAGTGACTGCTCGGTACTCGCCGTCTCGTACGCCGACTCTGCTAGCTCGATGGTACGCCGACCAACCTCACCATCGACTGGAGGTTTCTCACCGGCCCGGATGGCACCGAAGAAGTCGGCGAGCGCTTCGTAGTGTGCCTGTAGATAATACGTCGGACCGTAGTGGTTCGGGTCTTCACCACGCAGCCGTTTGAACACGTTTTCCGTCGCCGAACGGGCGGCACTCGTGTAGAAGTTTTTCGGGAGATAATCCCGGTTGTCGAGGACACCAGCGACGCCGTCGAGACGGAACGACATGTTGATCTCGGGGAGTTCTTCCCACTGATACGACCCACAGTGCATGGTTACGACTGTTCCCGTCTCTTGAGAGCGGAGGAGAACGGTCGCGGCATCTTCGACCGGAATCGACAGTTGCGACCCGACGTCTGCCGCCTCAACCTCCAGTTCGCCGAAGAACCACTCGAGGACGTCGAAGAGGTGGACGCCAAGTTCGAGTAGAACACCACCCCCAGCGAGTTCGGGGTCGAGTGGCCACGACGGCGGGGCGTTCTCGACTGGGACCCGGTCGAACGGACCGTTGTTGACCCGTGAAATCGTGGCGTAGGGGACGTATCCTATTCGTCCGCTGTCGTACTTGTCCTTCACTCGCTTTACGTCCGGCATGTACCGGATGGTGTGGTCGACGCCCAGTGCGACGTTTTCGGCCTCAGCGGCGTCGACCATGGCGTCTGCTTCCGAAACTGAGCGCGCGAGGGGTTTCTCGTCGTAGACGTATAAGCCGTTCGCTGCGGCCT
>NZ_JBZRPK010000139.1:0-1302 GCF_058382125.1 Haloferax sp. s1 | reverse complement strand
GGAGCGGTGAATATGCCGTTCCACGGGAAGCGACTCTCGACGACCTCGATGCAGTCCGCGAGGGGTTCGTCGAGTCTGCGACGAACGCGGTCGAAGCCGGGTTCGACGGCGTCGAGATTCACAGCGCGAACGGCTACCTTCTCAACGAGTTCCTCGCGGCGGACGCGAACCAGCGCGATGACGAGTACGGCGGCGCGCCCGAGACCCGCGTTCGATTCCCCGCGGAAGTCGTCTCGGCAGTTGTCGAGGCCGTCCCCGACGAGTTCGTCGTCGGCGTACGCGTTTCGCAGACCAAAGTGACCGACGACAGCTACGAGTGGGTCGAAGGAGTGGACGCTGCCGCGGTCTTCTTCGAGGAACTCTCGGCCGCCGGTGCAGACTACGTCCACACGGTCGACTCGGATGCTGCCGGTCCGACATTCGGTGAAGACGGGCCGTCACTCGCCGAAACCGCAGTCGAGTACGTTACCGACGAGACGGTCGTCGTTGCAAACGGTGGTCTCGGCGACCCCGACGCGGCGCGCGCGGCGGTTGACTCCGGTGCCGACCTCGTTACGCTGGGGACGAGCGCCCTCGCTAACCCCGACTGGCCGGCGCGTGTGGCGGCGGATGCCGACCTCGACCAGTTCGACCCCGCGGCGTTCCTCGCGCCGACAGCGAGCATTTCTGACCACGAAACTCCGACCGACATCCCGACTGCAGACGACTGAACCCCTTCGCTTCCACTCGAACTTTTCACTCCCCATCCCCTCACTCCTCGCCCCCTCACTCCTCACCCAAGCGTCACGTCCAAATAGAGCATCACGATGACGCCAATCATCGTCCCGAACGTCGCCACGCGCTCGTTTCCGTTTGCGTGCGTTTCGGGGACGATTTCGTCGGAGATGACGAACAACATCGCACCCGCAGCGAATCCCATCGCATAGGGGAGGAGCGCTGTGGCGTACTGGATGGCCCACGCGCCGAAGACGGCGAGCGGAATCTCGACGAGACCCGCACGAATACCCGTGAACGTCGCATAGGTCGTGTTTCGAAGGCCAGCGTTGACCGCGGCGATAGAAACTGCGAGCCCTTCCGGGATGTTCTGGATGCCGATAGCGAGCATCAGCGGGATGGCGGTTCCGAGGTCTCCGGAGCCGAAGCCGACCCCGACTGCGAGTCCTTCCGGCATGTTGTGGATGGTTATGGCGATGATAAAGAGAACGACAGACGCCATCTTCGTCTCTGCTTCTATTTTTGCCTCTGCCTCTGTCTCCGCCTCGGGAGCGTCAGCGCGGGCTTGCCCGGTTACGAGGATATGGA
>NZ_JBZRPK010000140.1:0-1312 GCF_058382125.1 Haloferax sp. s1 | reverse complement strand
GGGCTACGATAACGTAACCGTGGTCAAAGGCGGCATGGAAGACTGGAGCAAACTGTACGAGATAGTCGAACTCGACACCGGCGACGACGACCTGTTCGTCGCACAGATTCAGCGCCGGGCGAAGGGATGTCTCGGCTACGTCGTCGGGTCTCGTTCGGCACGTGAAGCAGTCGTCGTGGACGCAACGCGACAGTACCACGAGTTCGAACTCGTCGCCGCCGATGCGGGTATGACGATTTCTGGCGTCCTCGATACCCACGTTCACGCCGACCACATCTCGGGTGGGCACGAACTGGCCGACCGATTGGGCGTCCCGTACTATCTCGGCGCGCACGCGACGGACCGCGACGTTCAGTACGACTTTACCCCACTCGAAGACGGGGAGTCCGTGACGGTTGGTGAGTACGACATCGAGGCGACGTACGCCCCGGGACACACCTCGGACATGACGAACTACCTCGTCGACGGACGGTTCCTCCTGACTGGCGACACGCTGTTCGTCGAGTCCGTCGGGAGAACGGAACTCCAGTTCGGCGACGAGAAGGCAGCGACCGGCGCGGAACTCCTTTACGACACGCTTCACGGAACAGTTCTCTCGCTTCCGGACGAGACGCGAATTCTCCCCGGACACGTCTCCGTCAGCACCGACGGGACCTACGGCGTCGCCGCGCCGGGCGAGCTCGTGAGCACGACACTCGGTGAACTCCGCGACGAACTCGACATGCTGGAGATGGACAAAGAGACGTTCGTTCATCGCGTTGCCGACAACACGCCGGAGAAACCGCCGAACTACGAGCGCGTTATCGCCATCAATACCGGCCGCGAGACAGTCGGCGACGAAGAAGAGGCGACGGAACTCGAACTGGGACCGAACAACTGCGCCGCCTGAGGGGCACACCCCGGCGAGGACCTCCCTTCACGGGAGTTCGACGACGCCCAACCGACCGTCGAACAACTCGTGGTCGAACCACGCCATCCGGCGGTCGCTGTATCGAATTTCGGCACCGAGCGAAAGCACCTGTCGTGTCCTATCGAGGTCGGTAACGCCGACGAGGAACGCACAGGGTCCTTCGCCAACCTCGTCGAGTCTGTTCGTAAGCGCGCCGCCATTGGGTTCACACAAGGCGACGGGCGTCCCCGGCAGGGCGGCGAAGTTCGAAAACGGACCGTTGATGTCGACCGGAGACGGATAGCGGTGCCGACGAGCGAATAGGTCGGCGGTCGCCTCGCGGTCGCGGGTGGCGACGACGACAGTCTGTAGTCCACGAACTGACGTGTTCTGTGCCGCCTTTGGGACGCGGTAGCCGCGAGG
>NZ_JBZRPK010000652.1:0-11901 GCF_058382125.1 Haloferax sp. s1 | reverse complement strand
TCCGGACGGCGTGGGGCTCGCCCCCATGGACCTTGTTTCCTTTGGCCCCGGCCTGTTCACTGTAGGGTCCGGGCGCGAGGCGCGTGCCGCCGTCGGACTCGCCGTACCGCTCGCGGAGCGTCTCGTAGAGCCGCCGAGCCGCTGCGGGTGCGCCCGCATCGCCGTCTTCGAGGTCGGGGCGTGCGACGCTCTCCAGAAAGAGACTGTCGCCGACGAAACGCAGGTCTCCGAGACGGTAGGCGGTCATCTCGCTCGTATGTCCCGGTGCGTGAACGGCGACGAGTTCCGCATCGCCAACCGAGATGGTATCGCCGTCTTCCACGAGTCGGGCATCGAAATCGAGACCGCGGTCGACTGCACCGACTGGAACGACAGCGGGTGCGTCTGCGAGTTCGGAGACGGCGCGGACGCCGCTCACGTGGTCGGCGTGGACGTGAGTGTCGACGGCGGCGACGATTTCAGCGCCGTGCTCGCGGGCGTCTTCGACGTAGCGCGATGCGAACGTCCGGAGCGGGTCGATAACGACGGCTTCGTCGTCGACGATGACCATGTAGGCGAGACACCCGCTCGATGGGCGGTCGTACTGGAGCACCGTCGCATCGTCGTGTTCCATTTCGCGAGCGCGGTAGACGCGCGCCCAGCCTTCCATTCCTGTTTCGAGGTTCTCGGCTTCGACACCGGCGTCGGAGAGCAGGTCGGCGACGGTCGCACTCGCCCGGCCCTCCCCGCACGCGACGACGACCGGCTTTGGTGCGTCTCGGAACTGGTCTGCGAGCTCCGAGACGGTCCCGAGCACGTCCGCCTGCGTGAACTCAATCGCTGGAATCTGCGTCGCCGTCACGCGTTGTCCATCGATGTGCCACGCTTCGAACTCGTCGCGGTTTCGGACATCGAGTATCGCTGTCGGGTCGCCGCGCTGGAGTCGCGCCGCGAGTTCGTCGGGGGACATATCTACACCGTACGCACTCGGGGCGCAAGAACGCACCGCGGACTTCGAAGGAGAAACCACTCGGCCCGGAGCCTACTCTGTCGTCCCACCGTCGTTGCTGAGGTTCGGGTCGGGAGCTTCGTCGTATCCTGCTTCATCGAGGACGCTGGCCGGTGGACCGTCGATATCGCCCGAAGCGTCGAGATTCGTTGGCGAGGACAGTCCGTCCTCGTCGCCAACTCCTGACGCTCCCGAGTCATCGTCACTGCCGAGTCGCTCGGCCGCGTCGCGGATGGCGAGCACCTGCTGGGTCTGCGAGCGGGTCGCATCGGCGATTTCAGCTATCTGCTCCGAGACGTCGTCCGCTCGCATATTTGCATCGTCGACCATGTTCGCTATCTGTTCGGCGCTCGCGGCTTGGTCGTCGGTCGCTGACGCGACTTCACTCACACCGATGGTCGCCTGTTCGACCGCGGACGAGATGTCCGTTAGACTCCGCATCACGTCTTCTCCGCGGTCGATGCCGTCGTGAAGCCGGTCGGTCGTCTGCGAGAGGCTGTCGATAGTGTCCTGTGCTTCTTCCTGAATGTGGTCGACCGTGGTCTCGACTTCGGAGGCGCGCGCCTGCGACTCTTCGGCGAGGTTCTTGACCTCGCTCGCGACGACGGCGAATCCCTCTCCGGCCTCGCCCGCGCGGGCCGCCTCGATGGAGGCGTTGAGCGCCAGCAGATTCGTCTGCTCGGCGATGTCGTTAATCGCATCGAGCACTTCGTCTATCTCTTCGATTTGGTCGTGAAGGCGCTGTACGTCGCTCGATGCCGTCTCGGCCGCCTCGCTCACGTCGCGCATCACGTCGATAGCCTCGTCAGCCGCGTCCTCGCCCTCCGCCGCGCGGTCCGCCGCGTCGGCGCTGGTCCGTTCGACCTCTTCGGCCGTTGCCGCAATCTCTTCGACGGTGGCGCTCATGTCCGACACCTCCGACGCGACCGTTTCCATGTCGTCGGCCTGCTTCTCCGCGATGGTTTCGATGTCGGTGGTGCGGTCGGTGACTTGCTCGGATGTCGACAGCAGCTCTTCGACTGGTTCACTCACGTCGGCTTCGACTTCGGCCGCGAGTTCGCGGCGGCGCGCTGCAGCGGCCCGTGCGGCCTCACTGTGCGAGTGGATGTACGTGTCCATCGCCACCTGTTGGTCGAGAGAAAGCAGTTTCAAGACCGGAAGGAGTCGTTCGACGAGCGCATCGACCGCGTCGTCGACTGGGTCGTTGCTGCTACCCGTGCTGGTCTGAGCTTTATCGGTACCACTGCTACCACCGAGAAGGCCACTCAGTAATCCGTTGTTTTCACCCCCGTTACCGTCTGCTCCGCCGAATTCATCCTTTACTTCGGACGCGATTGCCTCGGTAATCCCCTCGTAGTACACCGAATACGCGCCGAGATAGAACTTCGGCCCGAGGTCTATCAAATCGTGTATTTTCCCGATGCGTGCCCGCTTTGCGAAGTAATCGGTGTCGTACTCGCCGGAGGCCAGTTGGCGAAGATAGGCCGCCTGGTCGGCTTGCAGCATCTCCATCGTTTTCGTCGACCGGTCGAAGAACGCCGTCGTTTCGGCGTGCTCGCCGAGGTGGTCGTAAAACTCGGCGGCGAACTCGTCCGCGAACTCGTCGAAGAGCGGTTCGAGGTCGCGAACGCGCTGCTCGTCGTCCGCAGAGAGACGGACGAACGACTTCCGCCACTCGATTTCAGCTTCGTCGATATCTAATTGCGAGAGAAGAGAGTCCCCGTCGACGCGCGCTCGCACGTCGGCTGTCACTTGCTCCGAGGGGTCAGTCATACATGTCACTCACCAGCCAACCATATTTCAACCCTCTCCACACGATATCACTATTGATATCCCCAAATATTTGCGGCCCGCTTCCGAGTCACAGCGAGAGTCGCTTGCAGGCTAACGTTCACATCGACGGCACCCCAGAGAGCATGTATGAACGCTGAAGAATTCTGTGAGTCTATCGAGGCGGCAAAGCAAACGCAACTCGAACGACTCGGGTCCTCGAAGCTCCTTCTCGCCCTCACCGAAGCGGACCTATCCAAACCGGCGGTACTCCGCACCGCCGCTTTCTCGGAGCACGCGGCCCGCGAGACGTTCCGCTCGTGGGCCGAAAGCGAGGACGACGAGCGCGCGAAATCGGCGTTCGAGACGACAGCACAACAGGAAGACGAGCACCTCCAGCGGGTCCTCGATGCGCTTGACGAAGCTATCGACTTCCCGGACGAACCGGGACCGATGCACGCGTACCTCCGCGGGCGCGACGACACCATCGAACGAATCGCCGCTGGCATGGTCGGCCGCGGACTCGTCTCGCTTCGAACCCACACGCAGGTAATCGGCTTTTTCGTCAACGAGGCGGACAGACAGGGTGCGGACCTGTTCCGGGAGTTAAAATCCGAAACCGAAGACACCCTCAACATCGGTCTCGACCTGCTCGACGAGTTGTGTGTGAGCGACGACGACTGGGAGCGCGCCCGGATGGTCGCCGAGTACGTCATCCAAGTTGCCTACGACGACTACGCTGACGGACTCGCCGAACTCGGCGTCGACCCCAAGCCGCTTTGTTGAGGCCGACCGTCGACCAAGAGATGTTCGTCCGCCGTCGCTGTCCGAACCGACTCATCCGCCGTCGCTGTCCGAACCGACTCATCCGCCGTCGCTGTCCGAACCTATTCGTCCCCCCGAGCGGTAGCCCGAAGCATGACTACCGAGGTGTGCGGACGCGTAGAGGCGCTCTACACCGCACCGTCGAAGGGCGAGTCGATGGTGGCCCACGAGACCGTCGCGGTCAGAGACGGGGGCGTCGACGGTGACCGGTACTTCGAGGGAACCGGCTACTACTCCGCGACCGACGGGTGTCAGGTGACGCTCGTCGATGCCGCGGTGCTGGACGACGCCGAACGCGAGTTCGGACTCGACCTTTCGAGCGGACAACACCGCCGAAACGTCGTCGTCCGCGGCGTCGACCTCGCAGACATGCTCGATGCGACGTTCGAACTTGGCGAGGCTGAACTCCGTGGAACGAAACTCAGGCCGCCCTGTGCGTATCTCGCGGACCTCGTCGGCGACGAAGACGTGGTCGAAGCGCTTCGCGAACGTCGCGGCGGTATCTGTGCCGATGTCGTCACACCCGGCCACGTCGCCGTCGGTGACGGTCTTCGGGTGACCGAAGCGAACCCGCGTGAGATGGGGAGGCAGATAGCCGAACGACTCGGCGGAAGCAACGCAGAAACGGAGCCTTCGGGACCAGAGGTCGGACACGAATGACAGAATCGAATCGGCAGACTGAATCGAGTCAGCAGACTGAGCACGGCCCAGTCAACCGAGCGACAGCGGGGCTTCGTTCGGCGTTCGGTACCGGGTCGAACACGCAAGACCCAGTCGTCGCGCTCGCACCCGGCCGAGTGAACCTCGTCGGCGGCCACACCGACTACAACGACGGTCTCTGTCTCCCGATGGCCGTGGACCGACACGTCGCGGTCGCCGCCCGTCCCCGAGATGATGACCTGCTGCGTGTCCATGCGACCGACTTCGACGGGACGGCACGGATTGGCCCCGGCGACGACCCAGACGGCTGGGCCGCCTACATCGCCGCCGTCGCTCGCGTCCTCCGCGAACAGGTGCCGATTCCCGGTTCGGACCTCGCTATCGCTTCGACTGTCCCATCGGGGGCCGGTCTCTCATCGTCCGCAGCGCTCGAACTCGCAACCGGGCGGGCACTCCTCGCCGTCGCGGACGCGGAACTGCCGACGACCGACCTCGCACTCGCGTGTTGGCGGGCCGAACGAGAGGGCGTCGGCGTCGAGTGCGGTATCCTCGACCAGTTCGCCGTCGGTCTCTGCAAGCCCGACTCGGCGCTTTTTCTCGACTGCCGAACCCGCGAGAACGAACACGTCCCGCTCGGCGGAGCGGTCGGCATCCTCGTGATAGACACCGGTGTCTCCCACGAGTTAGCGGACTCGGGTTACAACGACCGCGTCCGCGAGTGCCGCGAGGCAGTTACCGCGCTCAGAGATGCGTCTGGCCGCCCGCTCGACACGCTCAGGGATGTCGACCGCGACCTGCTGGAATCCCACGCCGATGCCCTCGAACCAGTCCACTACCGCCGGGCGAAACACGTCGTGACCGAAAACGAACGCGTCAACGTTGCCCGCGATGCGCTCTCCGCGGGTGACTTCGAACGGGTCGGTGAAGCGATGGTCGCGGGTCACGAAAGTCTCCGCGACGAGTACGAAGTGAGTTCCCCGGAATTGGATGCCGCAGTCGAACTCGCAACCGAGGTCGATGGTGTCTACGGGGCGCGGATGACCGGCGGCGGATTCGGCGGCAGCGCCGTGGCGCTGGTCGACGGCGACGGACTTAATCGCGCAAAAGAAGCGATTCGAGCGGTGCTTCACGAGCGTGTCGGGTCGGATGCACGGGTGTTCGCCTGCCGACCCAGCGGTGGTGTTGGGTTGGTTCACTCCCGCTGACGACTTCGCCTCACCGCTCCGCACCTTACCTTACCTCTTTGCACCCCACCTCACTCGGGGAAGATGCTGTTCGGCAGGAATGCGGTGACCGACCAGTTGGGCGCGCCCACGACCTCGCTCATTTTGAGGTCGAGTGCTGCGGAACAGAGGATATAGGCCTCGCCGCGGGTCAATCCGTGCTCGGATTCGAGGTGCGAAATCATGTGCCGGACGGCCCGCTTCATCGCACCCATCAGGTTCTCGTCGATGCCGGTCGTCCCATACGCCGGTCCCTCAGACCCAATTGAGATAGCCGCCGTCTCCAACTCAGGTTGCGAGATGGACTTGTCTTTCAGCACGTCGAATCGCGCCGTGACGAACATCGGCGCTTCGATACCGGTGACACAGACCTCGCCGTCGCCCTGTGCCGCGTGGCAATCACCGGTCGAAAAGAGCGCATCTTCGACTTCGATTGGGAGGTACAGCGTTGACCCCTTCGTGAGCTGTGCCACATCCATGTTGCCACCGGTGTCACGCGGTGGGAGTGTGTTGTGCGCGCCGCTGGCGGCCGGGGCGACGCCGGCGATTCCGGGGAACAGGTTCAGCGGCACTTCGATGTCGTTCACGAAGTGCGCCACGTCGTCGCCGAGGTCCCAGATGTAGAGCCCTCCCTCCTCGAAGTCTTCCGGGAGGAGCCCGTAGCCCATCTCGCCGGGCATATAGCCCGTATAGCCCCATCCCTTGTGCTCGAAGTCGAGGAACTCGACGGCGAGGACGTCGCCCGGCTCGGCACCTTCGACGGCGACCGGACCGGTAAGCGGGTGAACCGGGTCGAAACTCACGTTCCCGAAGTCTTTCGCTGTCGACCCCGGCGTGATTTGTCCGTCGAGCGCGTCTCGGCACTCGAATCGAACCACTTCGCCGGGTTCGACGGTGAGGACCGATTCGAGGCTGTTGTCCCACTTGTTGTGAATGTATTCGTCGTCGTCACTCAGCTCGTAGTCGATGGTGTAATCGTCCGTCATACGGTAGCATATAACGTGCTTATGTGACAAAAACTAGCTAGACAGGAGGCCCGCAGAATCGAGAAAACCGAAAGAGAGGAGGGTTGGAGTTCGGCGAAGTTTACGCTTCGTCGAAGAGGGTATCGCCGTCGACCATGTGCGCTTCGACGGTGTCCATGTCGAGCGTCAGGCCGAGACCCGGCTCCTCCGGAATCTCGATGTAGCCGTCCTCGATGACGGTCTCCTCGACGAGGTCCTCCCACCAGCCGAGTTCGTAGGAGTGGTACTCGACGGCAAGCGAGTTCGGAATCGCCGTGCCGACGTGCGCGGAGGCCATCGTCGCGACGGGTGACGAGACGTTGTGCATAGCGACCGGGACGTAGTACTGGTTCGCCACGTCAGCAATCTTCTGCGTCTCGCGCATGCCGCCGACTTTGGGCATGTCGGGCGCGACGATGTCGACCGCCTGATTCTGGATGAGGCGGCGGAGTTCGGTCACGCGGTAGCGGTTTTCACCGACCGTGATGGGGGTGAGCGTAGACTTCGTGACTTCTTCCTGCACTTCGAGGTTCTCCGGCGGGACGGGGTCTTCGAGCCACCACACGTCGTAGTCCTCGATAGCCGCTGCGAGACGCTTCGCGCTGCCGCCCGAGAACGTCCAGTGGCAGTCGAACGCCACGTCCGCGCGGTCCTTCACGCGTTCGGTGACCTTCTCGACGATTTCGGCCTTGTGCCGAATCTCGCCGGGGCGGAGGTGTCGGTTCGCGCGGTCCTTTTCGAAGCCGGACGGCACGTCGAGGTCGAACTTCAGGGCGTCGTAGCCGAGTTCCTCGACGACGCGCTCTGCCTCGTCGGCGCAGGCTTCGGGGTCGGCTTCTTCCTCGGTGTGGCAGTCGCAGTAGACGCGAACCTTGTCGCGGTACTTCCCGCCGAGAAGCTGGTAGGCCGGGATTTCGAGAATCTTGCCCGCGAGGTCGTGTAGGGCGATTTCAATGCCAGCGATGGCGGTGACGGTGACACCCTCGACGGAGCCTTCACCGGACATCTTTTGCACGAGGTGCTCGTATAGACGGTCGATGTCGAGCGGGTTCTCCCCCACGATGAAGGGCTTCATGCGCTCGATGAGTTCGGGGACGCCAGCACCCCAGTAGGCCTCACCGGTGCCGACGATACCCGCGTCGGTGTAGATACGGACGAGGGTCCACGGGAAGTTCCCGTCGACCATCGTCGTCTGTACGTCCGTAATCTCCACGTCTCGGCCGCCACCGCGCTTTGCGGTCACGCCCATCGTCTCCGCGGAGAGCTCTCGCATCGTATACTCCGCGTTCGGGTCGTGAAGGTCCGCGTAGTTCTTACCCATGTGTTAGGGTTTACTCGTAGATTAGTAAAGTTTTCCGACGGAAGTGTCCCCTCCTCGGGTCGAGGGTGACGACTCGGTGATACGACCGGTGCTCAGAGCCGAGGGCCACACCCGTAGTGACTCGATAACCTCCGGATTTTGTGACTATCTGTAAGATGTGAGAGTACTTCGGAAACGGACACTCAGAGCCGGTTGGTATTCCCGTGTTAAGACGAGTTAAGGTATCATATTTTCGCAGACTGCGGTACATTCTGAATTCGTGAACCTCCAACTGTTGTGTGACTCATCCGGTGCGACTGAACCGGTCGTCTGTCTGGGAGTAGATAATTCGTAACGAAAGCCTCCGAAGACAAATATCGAGTTGAATCATGTCTCCGACTGCCAGCGCTGAATCACTCCATAGAACAGACACCGACACACCGGAGGTTGCTCGATGAACCGTAATCGACTCGGCGTCGCGGTCGTCGTCTTGGTCATCGTCGTATTCGCCCTGCTGTCCGGCGGCGTGAACACGTCCAGCAAGTCGGTCCCGACAGACGAAGCCGACGCGACTATCGACACGGACGTAACCAACCCGGACAGCGACGCGGACGGCACCAACGACGTACTCAAAGAACCCGCTATCGTCGACAGTGATGACGACTCGGAGACGGATAACAATAGCTCCGACACCGATACCAGTACCACCAACGGCACGTTCACGACGGTGAACGAGACGGATACCGACGACAACTCAGAGACGACGAAGAAAAACAGCGGGTCGAGTTCCGACGACTCGGACGACTCCGACTCGGATACCAACGACGGGTCGTCGACGGACGACAGCACCACAGACCACTCGCCGAGTACCGACGACGATGACAGTTCGTCTACCGACGACAGCGACTCGACCACCGACGACAACACAACAACCGACGATTCGTCCACTGACGACGAGACCGATATGTGTACAGTGTGAATTGCCGACACTGTAAGCAGGGTGGGGGGTATACCCATCCACGTTACAGGGTGGCATTGTCGGCGATAGTGCGTCGAGACAGCCTCGACGTATCGTACTCGGTCGCCCAGCCGTTAGTCGACAAGCAGGTTGAGCGCGTACGCGGTTCGGAGCACCGACGCAGCGTCTCCCCGGTCGAACACTAGCTCGTCGGTTTCACGGACGTGTTCGAGCACGCCCGGTGAGGAGTGATCCGGTGCCGCGGCGAGACCCTGATCGTTTTCTGCGGCCCACGTCATCACGTCGAGGTCGGACTTCGAGTCGCCCATGACGAGCACGAACGGGTCGTCCACACCGAGCACGTCGAGGGCGGCTTCGACACCTGCAGCCTTGTTCAAATCGACCGCGGAGAGTTCCGCGGCGTCAGCGTGGTAGTACGCGACTGTAACGCGTTCGAGCGTCGCTTCGACCTCCGCCGGAATCTCCGTCTCCGGGTCCGGACGCTCGTCGCGGTCGGCGAGCACGCCTTCGATTTCCGGGTCTCGCGCCGCGAAGTAGGACCGAACCCACCCGGGGCCGTCCGGGTCGTCGGTGACGGCTTCGCCGAGGAGGTCCAAGAGGTAGACGAGCGCCTCGTCGATGACCGTCTCCGCGCTGTCGCTTCCGGTCTCGAAATTCGGCTTGAGTGTGACGTTGAACTCGTTGCCCTGCAGGTGGACACACCCGCGCAGCGAATCCGGAAGGTCGCGAATCACGCGCCCGCGAACCGACTCGAAGACCGACTGAACCGATTCGTCGAGCGTCTCGTAGAGCAGTCGCTTCGTGTCGGAGCCGTGTCCCGGCGTAAACACGCCCGTCCCCGCCTCGTAGACGATGCTCACGTCGCCGGAGTGGACGAGTTCGTTGCCGAGTCCCTGAATGGCGAACCCCTTGACGTTCTCCAGCGTCTGTCCGGTACAGATGACGATGGGGACGTCCGCCTCGTGGAACTCGGTGAGGAGGTGCAACACCTCCCGCGGAATCTCGTTGCCCGTTCGACCCGCCGAGCGAAGCGTCTCGTCCACGTCGAGCACGAGCGCGTTGACTTGACGACCGTACTTGGTGTAGAGGTCGAGGGCGGTAAACGCCTGATCTCTAGTGGCGCGGGCGGCGAGTTCGGCGTAGCGGTCGCCGTCCGAAAACGACCGCCTGATTCGGTCTTTCTTGTCTGTTAACTCGTCATCGACGGCCTGCCAGTGTGAGAGCGCCACCGAAGAGTCGAGTGGCGGCAAGAGGTCGACGAAGTCCTGTGCGTCCCGGACCGCGTCTGCATCGAAGTTCTCGTACAGTCGATACAGGATATCGTACCGCTCCATGACTCGGGGTCGTCACCCAACCGCATTAAACCCGTGTGGCAGGCGAATCGTGCCGCGATTGCTCGACCGGGTCCCGAAATCGTCGGACGACCCCGCAACTCTGATACTGACTGGCCGACGACGTGTGCACATGGCACACTGGACCGACAGCATCGTCGGCGACCGAATGACGGTAGACCGCGAGTTCAACGACCAGGTGATGAATTCCCGGTTCTCCAGTCAGGAGTGGGGTCTCATCATGACGGCGACCGAATTCGAAATCGAAGATGCGGACGACCCCGAGGCGGCACGAATCGTCGCGGAGACGGAGAAAGTCCCGCAGATTATCCCCGAACTGGACAACATCCGCAAACAGATGGGTTCGATGGGTGGGGGACAACAAGAGTCGCCGTCCGGTGGCGGCGGTATCGTCGACTCCATCAAGGGGGCACTCGGTCTCGGCGACGGCGGCAAGCAGGGAGAACAGGAGAAACTGGAGGACGCAGAGCGTCTTACGCAGGCCTACGCGGAGACGCTTCAGGAACACCTCGAAAACAAGGGCAAGTGGGAACAGGTCCGCATCAGCTACCTCGAATAACGGTGGCACGACGGGGCAACCCGACCGAGTCCTCGGAGTCTACCTGTGAATATCAGCGACGTACTCCGCAGTAGAGACGAATCTCAGTACTCCTCGCCAGCGTGGAACAGGGTTCGCTCGCTCGCCTCGTAGATGTTCATCAGTTCGTTGATAAGCTCGTCGTACTCCTCGTCTTCTTCTCGGAGATTGTCGAGTCGGGCGACCGTCTCGTCGTCGAGGTGAATCTGCGGCATAGTTGTTACCAGGTCGGCTGATACCTTAAGCAGCGGGTCGTGTCCCGAATAGCGGCTCAGATACGAACACCGGTTAGAGCATGAACATATTAACCACTGCCCGTCCATACTATTCTGTATTGTGGATAGTCTGGAGAACGAACAAAACGAGCCGATTCGTGTCCTCTACGTCGACGACGATGAGTCGTTCGCAGACAAGGTCCAGACGAAACTCTCCAATATCGACTCGAACATCGATGTTACGCTTTCGAGCGATGTCGAAACAGCACTAGAGCGTGTCGCGTCTCAGTCAATCGACTGCGTCGTCACCACGTATTCACTTGGAGCGGCGACCGGTCTCGACCTTGTCGACGCAGTCCGCGAACGAGCGGCGCCACTCCCGACGATATTGCTCACCAAGCAACGAGATGGACACGTAACCGCCGAAGCGGCATCGAACAACGCGTCCGACCATATCACGCTACAGGCCGAACGAGACAATTTCAGTATTCTCGCAACTCGAATTGAGACGCTCGTCAGCGCGGTCCGAAATAAGCAACGCGCCGTTGCGACAACCAACCGATTCAGGCGGACGCTCGAACGCACGACTGATGCAATCTACGCGGTGAACAGCGACTGGGAAATCGAGTACATGAACCAGAAGATGGCAGACCGTGTTGGCTGTGACCCTGACAGTGTCGTCGGGGCCATCCTCTGGGAAGAGTTTCCGTCTATTGCCGGAACCGAACTGGAGACGCGGTATCGAACCGCGGTGGAAACTGGTGAGCCGGTTTCATTCGAGCAGTATCTCGGGCCGCCGTTCGACTACTGGGTCGAAGTGCGTGCCTTCCCTGACGACGACGGCCTCACTGTCTTCTCCCGGGAGATAACCGAAGAGCGGGAACGGGAACGCGAACTCCAGCGCAGCAAGGCGATTTTAGAGAACGTCCACGATGTCGTATTCGTCATCGACTCATCGATGGAGATTCAGTATGCGAATCCGTCGGCCGCCCGTGCTCGTAGTAGTCC
>NZ_JBZRPK010000141.1:0-1334 GCF_058382125.1 Haloferax sp. s1 | reverse complement strand
CACCGGAGGAGTACAAAGCGGAGTTCGCATCGGGTGTCGACTCGACCGAAGTGTGCCAGAACTCAAAAGAGTACAACGCCGGTGCCTACGAGATAGAGTCCGACGAGTGGGAAGCCATCCGCGGCCTCTACGACGCCGAAATCGCCCATATCGACGACCAACTCACGCGGTTGTTCGACTACCTGAAAGAGACCGACCAGTGGGACGACACCATGGTCGTCGTCTGTGCCGACCACGGCGAACTCCACGGCGAACACGGCCTGTACGGCCACGAGTTCTGTCTGTACGACCCGCTCATCAACGTCCCGCTCATCGTCAAACACCCCACACTCGGCACGGGGCGACACGAAGAACAGGTCGAACTGGTCGACCTCTACCACACGGTCCTCGACTCGCTCGGTGTGGAGGGTGGCGAACCCGCCAGCCCCGGCGACAACGTGGTCGGTCTCGACCGCACGCGGTCGCTTCTGTCCGCGGACTACCGCGACTTCGCCAAGGCGACGAACGACGACCCCGGACAGCGACGAGACGGCGAATACGCCTTCGTCGAGTACTCTCGTCCCGTTGTCGAACTCAAACAATTAGAGGAGAAGGCATCTGGCGCAGGCATCGTCCTCCCGGAGGATTCGCGGTTCTACTCCCGGATGCGCTCGGCCCGGCGAGTCGATGCCAAGTACACCCGAATCGACCGGATTCCAGACGAAGCGTACCGCATCGACACGGACCCAGAAGAGACAGAGAACCTCGCCACGTCGGACGACGAAGCCATCGCCGAGACGGAGCGCGCACTCAGTGAATTCGAAGACGCCACCGGCGGCGCGTGGACCGACGCGCTCGACACCGACGTTTCGGACGGCTCGGTCGACCAGATGGACGACGAAGCACAAGAGCGACTCCGCGACCTCGGGTATCTCGAATAGCGGCCTGTCTGCGTTTCCGTCCTACCGAAGCCCTTCTCCGCGCTCCCACGCCCGCAAGAGCGCCGCGAGCGTCCGATTCGTCGGAACCTCGAAGTCGTGTTCGGCGGCGATATCGACCACCGCACCGTTGATGGCGTCGACTTCGGTTCGTTTGCCCGATTCCACGTCCTGCAGCATCGACGAGCGATTCTTCGCCGTTTTCTCGACGACTCGGTCAATCGCCGCACGAGCGACGCGGTTCGGGAGCCGAACGCCCTCTAATCGGGCGACTCGGGCGGTTTCGCGGGCGGCCCGGTGGGCGACCTCGCTCGCCGCGTTGGCCGCAAGGCAGCCGTTTTCGACCAGCGAGAGCGCGGTAACAGCGTTGATGCCGGCGTTCACCGCGAGTTTCTCCCAGCGGCGGCGGGGCAGATC
>NZ_JBZRPK010000142.1:0-1341 GCF_058382125.1 Haloferax sp. s1 | reverse complement strand
CTGCTACTATGTGCGAGAAGGCATCAATAGTAAGGCTTCGGCGGCCGTTTGGGGGTCACCCGCACGCGAAGCCGCGAAAGCAGCCGACAGAATCGAGTTATGGAGTCAGTACGGGTAGCGTTTGGTCGCCCCGCAGTCACACCTGACGACGACGTGACCGCCCGACTGCGTCCGGACGCGAGCGTTGACTCCCGGGCGGAGATACGCATCGCACTCATCACAGGTAAAGCGGCGGAACTCTCTGGGCAGGCCGCAGCGATTCCGCTCTGCGACCCGGCGCGCGAGGCGAACGTACTCGCGGGCACGTTCGTGGTCCCGGTCGCTCGCCGCCTCGCGGGCGAGTTCGTGGAGTCGGTCGATACGCTCCTCCGCGATGCTCATACTCGTTGGGGAGCGTGGCCCGAACAAAGACGTTCCGAACTGAGACGACAAAACTGGAAGCCGGTAGGGTCAAATCCCGTCCGAAAAAACGGCGACTGTGCGCGTCTTGAACTACCTCGAGCTCTCCTCGCAGCTCGACCGGAGCGGCATCGGAACCTCCACCGACCAACAGCGAGCGGCTCTCGCGACGACCGACGTTGAGGTCATTACCTCACCATGGCCGGAGCCGACCGTCTCAGGTGCCGCCGAACTCCTGCGAGGGGATGGGGTCTTCCGCGACTACGACGTGGCCCACTGCAATCTCATCGGGCCGGGGTCCGTCGCTGTTGCCCGACACGCCAAGCGAAACGACATCCCGCTCGTCCTCCACTCGCACGTCACGCGCGAGGACTTCGCCGAGAGCTTCCGCGGGTCGACCGCCGTCGCACCCGCCCTCGGGAAGTATCTCAAGTGGTTCTACTCGCAAGCCGACGTGGTGCTCTGCCCCTCGAAGTACACGAAGGGCATCCTCGAATCCTACCCGGTCGACGCCCCGATTCGACCCATGTCGAACGGCGTCGATGCCGAGGCGCTCGAAGGGTTCGAAGACCTCCGCGACGAGTACCGCGAGAAGTTCGACCTCGACGGCATGGTCGTGTTCGCGGTCGGCAGCGTCTTCGAGCGGAAAGGTCTCACCACGTTCTGTAACGTCGCCAAAGAAACGGACTACGACTTCGCGTGGTTCGGCAAGTACGACTCCGGCCCGCACGCCTCGAAGGCGGTCAAATACTGGGTCAACAACGCCCCGGAGAACGTTACCTTCACCGGCTGGGTCGACGACATCCGCGGCGCGTTCGGTGCCGGCGACGTGTATCTCTTCCCGACGAAAAACGAGAATCAGGGCATCGCCGTCCTCGAAGCGATGGCGTGCGGAAAGGCGGTCGTCATCCGCGACATCCCCGTGTTCGAGGAGTTCTACAC
>NZ_JBZRPK010000143.1:0-1371 GCF_058382125.1 Haloferax sp. s1 | reverse complement strand
GCATTTAGACTACAGACATTTGCAGAATACGCAGTACCCACCACCCAGTTGGTTCAGTCGAACATCGGTAATACACATAGTGGTAGAAGTTGAACACATCCTCTATATCCCGCATGACCTCACAGGGTATCCGCGGCTTAAGGCTACAATTGAGCCAAGCTTTCGAGCATCATTGTTTCCTTGAATAGTCGATTCTCGGAAGTTCTCGCACCGAACTCATCTCCGAACCTCCCAGTAACCGAAGCGCTCGACGAACACCATGAAATAGGTGACGAGGAGAAGAATCGCGACGAACAGAAGCGGGAAAAGCTGCCCCACCAAGGTGATGAACTCCGACGCCGTGTCTAACACCATCTCATATCCTCCTCGGGTAGTAGCCGGCTGCGCCCCAGATGATGTGGGTGAAAATCATCACGGACATCGTCACCGTCGCCGACCAAGTGGGACCCGGCCAAAGGCCCAACATATGGGAGAGTGGGATTGCCAGCGCCGTCAGTATCGTCAGAAAACCAAAAGTCCATCCCCCCATAGGGCGGTGAAGATCTCGCTTGATTGCACCGAGCAATTTACCGCTCATCGTCGCTTCCTCCTACCTCGTGGTTCGTCGAGGCCGTCGCCATTCTCCCGAACGTGCATCCAGCCGAGCGCAGTTCGGAGGTAGTCAATATGGATGGCCATCTCACGATGAGTGCGTCCGGGGGACTCACCGCTCATTCTGTCTCGCCTCCTGGATAGTCACTTGAACGGCGTCCATCTCGCCGCGCTGGAGACCCACTGCGATAAACTGGGCCACGCGCTGCGCGACTGCTTCGAGGTCGCGTCCGTCATCAACGGGGGCGTAGAACTGCGCTGAACGCCCGGTTGGGGTCGCGTTGTTGACTTGTTGACTTCGCTCTTGGGACTTCACGCGGACAGCACCCCCTCGTGGCTTTCACGGATATCGTTGGCATGGAGTCGAAGCCCTTCCTCGATATCGTAGAGATGTGCATCCGGGTGGGGGCGACGGGCTGCGAGTTCGTCGGCTTCACAGAGCATCAGATTCTCTGCGTCGGTTAGTAAACAAGCGAGTCTATACGCCTGCTTGGCTTCGTCTAACTGTTTCTCGCTCATCTACCAGGCCCTCGAAGTTCGTCCTCGTGGCCGCAGTTCGGATACTTGACTTTCTGACCACCGGGTTTGCCCTGCACCGACACCCACCGGTCGTGGTCGCATTCGGGACAGATGTACGGAACGACGAAATCGCTCGTACGGAACGACGAAATCGCTCACTCTCGACCCTCCAGAATCTCGACTCGTTTCTCGTAGTACTCGCGCTCGGCCTCGAGGAGATCGAGCTGCTTGTTGACGTCAGCAGGGTGCTCAACCGACACC
>NZ_JBZRPK010000144.1:0-1380 GCF_058382125.1 Haloferax sp. s1 | reverse complement strand
GTAGGTATACTTATTCTGCAGATAGGGGGCAAGGACGCAGATCGTCTAGGTGAAATGAGGTTGCTCTCGATGAAGAGTTTCTCCATATTTTCCGCACCTGTAGAATAAGTATTTAATGCTCTGGATGGGTGCGGGAGCGAAGAAGCGTCTGTTGAATTGATTCCCATATCTCACCAACAGTCCACGAGCGACAGTTTGGTCGACCAGATCCCGGTTGATCTCGCGATAGCGTACTGTTCCGAAGTTGACCATGCAGACATCCCCAACGCAATCGACTTGATTACTCGGGCTACTAAGCGAACAATCGCCGACGAATCCACTCGTCGTCCTCAAAGCGGCTCGTTGGTGATACATTCACGGTAACGGTGGGCAGATCCTGCCTGTCGATGAGTCATGGAATCGATGCTGCAAATGCGGAAGATAGAGATAACGACGCTGGAGGAAGCGCACGCCCGATGACGTCGGAGCGACGGTGACCTCCCCCGCCCTTCTCCATCGACTGGAGATTCCCGTGATCTGTACCGTACAGTTTGTTGCTGAAAATATCGTGCCAGTCGCAGGCGAGAAAGCAGCTGTCTAGTGCCGGTTTCCCCGAAACAATCTGTCGGTTCAGCGATCGGAGACTGCGACGTGAAGCGACGAGAACACTGTCGCCTCGATCTTCCGGAGGTGCTCGCCGACCGTCGTCTCTGCGAGCCCGGTCGCCGCCGCGATCTCGTCGTGAGTCGCCTCACGGGGCTCCTGGTAGTAGCCGAGATCGACCGCCACTTCGAGCACTTCCCGCTGTCGCTCGGTTAACTGAGAAACGATGTGTCGGGAGCCGGGCGCGTACGGACCGGTCCGCTCGACCTCGACCCGGATGCCATCCGGTTGGTCGGAGAGCGCGTCAGCGAAGGCCGCCTCCGTCCCGATGTAGGTCACCCGGAGGCCGCCGTCGTCGGTGTGCTCGATCGGCATGTCGATCAGGTAGGACGACTCGCGTCGGCCCTCCATGAGCATTCGAGTCAAGTCATCCGCCGCGTAGCGCGTGTAGGCGAAGAATCCGGCGTCATCGCCGGAGACCGAGAACTCGAAGACCTCGGGCGACTCTGACAGTACCCGACGGAGCCCCTCGACGTCGCCGCGGCCCTCGGCGAACATGGCGACAGTGTCGTCAGCGAGGAGTTCCATGCGGTGGATAGCCCGGTATTCCAAGCCGAGCTCGGTGACCTGCCGGTCGAGTCGGTTGATCCCCTCCTCATTGGGGTAGGCCACCATAGTGGCGTAGCGCATGCGCTCTCCATGGGTCACCACCGCAAAAGTCGTGACCATAAGTGTCCATGGATCGCCGGCATCGCACTCATCGCCACCGGGCGATGAGAGGTAGACGTCATGTCTGCC
>NZ_JBZRPK010000145.1:0-1394 GCF_058382125.1 Haloferax sp. s1 | reverse complement strand
TGGTAGTACTGTGACCTCCGTGGCTTCCGTGCCCGCCATCGTTCTCCCCGGGCATGAAGTCGAGGAAGATATCCGGGATGTACCGGTCCTCGTATTTCGGGAAGAACTCCTTAATCGTCGTCTCGGGTGTGAGGTCTCCTGACCCCCCACCGTCTGATTCGACGGTGACTGTCTTCTCGGCGGTCGCGGTATCCTCGTCAGTGTTCGTCACTGTCAACGTGACAGTATGGTCACCGGTGGTGTCGAAGCTCACTGTAGTCTCGACGCCAGTAATGGGGTCTCTGTCGTCGACCGTCCACTCGTAGGTGTCAATGTCGCCGGTTGACTTCGAGGCGTCGAGGGTCACATCTTCGTCGACGGTGACTGTCGTAGCGCTCATCTCGATGACGGCCTTGAGTTCTTCACCACTACCACCACCTTCTTCACGTATCTGCTTCCAGGGGTTTCCGGTCTTCGTACTTGGTTCGGTGCCGTGGGTCCACCACTTCGCTTCCCAGATGTAGCCCTCGTGAACAACACGGTCACCACCTGTGTATGTCGTGTCGGAGTCCCACTGCGGTGGTGACTCGGCCCCTGATACTGTGACACTCGCACCAGCAATTGATGTGAAGAGCACTGACGCGTTGCGTAAGTACTCACGTCTATTTTGTTTCATGGTTTCCTCTGGAGTCACTCGTGATTTGGTCGCCGCTAGTGAGTGACTCCACCGCGTGCTAACATCCGATTGACAATAAACATTTTGTGGAAATTTAAATCTATATTTAAATTATATTAATTCAGCCAATCATATATGATTGTGGTATACTATAACAATGCTAGAACCGAGTTTGGAGACTGGGAACTCCCACAGAGGGTTTGTACCCATGGCGGCAGTATGGTGCGCTCTACGGCCGACGGCCCTGGAGTTATTGTGCGATCTCACAACCTCAGAGGATGAATTGGTGCGGGCCTTCTGCTCAGAACCAACAACGACGCAATAGGTACAGTCTGTTAGTTCTGGGTCTCTGTGTTCAAAGAACATTTCGAATTCTTATTTCTGGCAAGGATTCGAAGACTACGAGACAATAGCTGAATTACCAAGAAGCAGCGTAAAACGAAGGCACGCGACAAAATCAAACCCCCAAGGTTGCGGCCCCATTCCATATAGCGATATACAATTCATCTGCATCGCGTTCGAGCAGCACGTCATTTCGCTAATCCTCATTGTCTGTGTCAGACAACAATATATGTAGTCATATTAAATAATTGATGTGTTCTCCGTAAACACTAGAAAACGCAAACTCAGACTGACACGACCCCGCTTGAGTCGGGTTCTTGGGCCTCGTTCTCCTCGACAACACTATAAATCCGCGTAGGAATTCGGCACGCTCTCTCGTACGCGTGTTAAGTACCAC
>NZ_JBZRPK010000146.1:0-1411 GCF_058382125.1 Haloferax sp. s1 | reverse complement strand
CTCATACTCGTCTTTACGGTCGCCGACGCGGACGACGTTCCCGGCCACCTCGACCCGACGCGACTGTTCGCACTCGCGGTCGGGCTCAGCGCCGTCGCCCTCGCAGTGGTTATCGCAAGCGGGACGCCGCACCACGCGGCAAACGCGTCTGCCGCCCTCGGCGGGTCACTTGGCGGTCTCGTCGGCTGGTCCCGGCTTTCTGACCACGAGTCGCTGCCGACACTGTCGCTCCCGGCTGCACTCGTGTCCCTGCTCGGTGCGGGCGCGCTCTGGGTCGTTGCCGACGCGCTCCACGTGCTTCCAATCGCGATTCTCGCGACCGGAACTGTCGTCGCGTTCATCCTCGCCGCGCCGTGGATACAGAGCCGACTGAGCGGCGATGCGGCGGCTGGGAAATCTGTCGAACAGTAGTCGCCCGGCTTACGACCTCAGTCGGGCGGAGAAAAACGTCCACGGGTGGTCCTCGTTGTCTTCGGCGTCTGCGTCCTCGGCCTCGGTTTCTGCGTCTGCGCCTTCGGTGTCTGCGTCTTCTCCGTCTTCCTCATCCGGGTTCATCGTCTCTGGCGCGCCCCACGTGTCGGTGACGCGGAATCCCGCGTTCTGTAGTTGCGCGCGCGTCTCTTCGGCACCGGCGATGTTCCACTCCATCCGAACACCGCTTTCGAGCCAGTCGGGGTTCTCGCCAACCCACTCGTTCGTCCCCTCACACAGGAGGACGCGGCCACCGGGCCGAAGAACCCGAGCGAACTCGTCGATGACCGTCTGGTGGTCGTCCATCGGCACGTGAATCAGCGACCAGTAAGCGACGACGGCATCGAAGGTGTCCGATTCGAACGGGAGTGTCGTCATATCCCCCTGCAGAAGCGGAGCGTCGGGGACGCTCTCGGCGGCCAACGACAACTGCCCGCGAGAGAAGTCGAGCCCCACTGGGGCCGCTTCGGACGCCAATCGAGCCAGAATCGGTGTTCCCTGTCCACACCCCGCGTCGAGCACGCGAGGCGACTCGGAGAGCGAATCGAGAAACTCCGCGAGAATGTCTGTTCCGTCTCCATCTCCAGTGCGCTGTTCGGCGTGCACTGGAGCCAAGTCGTCGTATGCCCGACGAACGTCGTCTTTGTTCACTCTCACTGAACGCTGGTGACTCGTGTTATTGTAAGTATTTTGTGCTATTCTGGGAACAAACCAACCGACTATATGCCCGGCCTTGCCGCTCTCGGTGACGGGGTCCGAAAGATAAGAGACTGCTGAGAGTTCGTCGCGCTTAGAACGTCTCGAGGTACCGGTCGATTTCCCACTCGGAGACGGCGACGAGGTAGTCCTTAAACTCGGAGCGCTTCGCTTCGACGAACTTCTCGGTGACGTGCTCGCCGAGCGCGTTCTGGATGACTTCGTCTTCTTCGAGGGCGTCGAA
>NZ_JBZRPK010000653.1:0-12052 GCF_058382125.1 Haloferax sp. s1 | reverse complement strand
GTCGTAGAGTTTGTCGGTGTTGAACGAGAACTCGAAGGAAGCCGTCTCGGCCGATTCGAACTGGTCGGCGAACGCCCCCGTCGTGTGGAGAGATTTCGAGACGGTGCCGATGTGGACTCGGGCCTCGTAGTCGCCTTGGCCGTCGAGAACGTAGTTCGAGCCGTAGTGCATGCCCATCTGCTGCGAGAGCATCGGATAGGCGAGTTCCTCGGTCACGAAGTCGCCGTCACGGAGGACTTCGATTGTGAGGCCCGCATCAATCGGCAGGACGGTTCCCGTCTCCTTGTCCCACAGCGATGCCATGAGGTGCAGCGAGTCGTCGGCTTCGACGACAGTTTTCTGTAGTTCCGTCCCAGCGACGGTCCAAAAGCGGTGCGGGTAGGAGTAGGTGAGCGCCACGCCGAAGGGGCCGGTGGTCGTCTTCCCGTACATCTTCATCCCTTCGGTGATTGCAGGGAGGTACACCGCATCGGGTCGGTCCTCGACGAGCGGGGGGTCGCGCCACGCGGACTGTTGTTCGAACCCACCGAGACACCCTGCGGTCGCGGTGAGTGCACCAATTCCGAGCGTCTTAATGGCGTCTCGTCGTCTCATGTGGGGTGTCGCCCCGCGCGTGTCGCCGAGGCGTTTCATGCTCGCTAACGGTCGAGTGGCAATGTCGGTTGCGCTTCAGCACCGGCTTTCGAGATGTGGATAGCTGACTCCTCGGAAGGTCAAATTGGACACCATATTTAAATACATAGTTCGAAACGGTTGGGGTATGAATAATTCACCGCTCGATAGCCTGGATGCCCGAGCTATCGCCCTCGCGTATCTGGTCTTCGGGGTGGTCGGGATGTTGGGCGGTGAGCTGTTTCTCTTTCTCGTCTTCGGTACTCCGCTGGCGCCGATGGAGACACTGCAGAAAGGACTGTTTTTCATCGGTATCTCGAGCGTGCTCGTGGGCATCCTCGCCGCCTGGAAGGACCGACAAATCGAACGGCAACAAGCGTCGGTCCAGTCCTCGTTGAACCAACTAAAGAGCGTCCTCGACGCGTCTCCAGTCGCGATACTCGCTGTTACACCCGACGGGCGGGTCACTCGCTGGAACGAGGCCGCCTCGGAGACGTTCGGGTGGAAGAGACACGAAGTCGTGGGCGAGTTACTGCCCATTATCGCTGACGACCGGCGAGAGGAGGTCGAAGCGCTTCTTCAGCAGTCTATCGAGGAAGGAGGACTCTCGAATCATCCGGTCGAGCGTCGGCGAAAGGATGGAGAGAAACGAGAGTTCCTTCTTTCGACAGCGTTGGTTCGTGATGCCGATGGTGAAGTGACAGAGATTGTCGGCGTCTTCGTCGACATCACGGAACAAAAGCGCAGAGAACACCGCCTTCGGGAGTTCGAGATGGCTGTCGAACAGGCAGGACACGCAATCTGTCTCACCCAACCGGATGGAGAAATCACGTACGTCAACCCGGCATTCGAGCACATCACGGGGTACAATCGAGAAGAGGCGACCGGGAAGACGCCGTCGATACTCAAGTCAGGAGAGATGGATGATTCGTACTACGACACGCTTTGGGAGACCATCAAATCGGGTTCGACGTGGCAAGAGAAAATCGTCGACCAACGGAAGAACGGTGAGTTCTACACGGCGAGTCAAACCATCGCACCGATAGCGAAGGATGGTGAAATCCTCGGCTACGTCGCAATCCAGTCGGATATCACCGAGTCGAAGTTGATTCGACAACGTCTGGGTGTGTTAAACCGGATGTTGCGTCATAACCTCCGAAACAGGGTGAACGTCGTCGAAGGGTACGCCGAGATGATTCGCACTAATGCAGCCGACGAGGAACTCGTCAGTGCGGCAGACAACATCCTCAAGGCGTCGGGCGAGTTGGTCACGCTCGCCGACAAAGCCCAGACAGTGACGGACCTCCTCGAAGCGGACGAGGCCGCCCGAAGCATACGCGACATCGTCGATACGAGCGTCAGTCGGGCCGAATCACGCTACCCCGATGCGACGGTCGAGCTGAATATCGAGCCGGACTGCGCAGCACAGGTCGACAACCGCATCGGCGTCGCCATCGACGAACTGGTGGCGAACGCACTCGAACACGGTGGAGAAACCGTCCGCATCGACGTGTCTCTGAGCTCCAGCGACGAAGCGAAACTCGTTATTCGGGTGAGCGACGACGGACCGGGACTCCCCGAATCGGAGTGGAACGTCATCCAACGAGGCGAAGAAACCCCACTCAAACACGGAACGGGAATGGGTCTGTGGCTCGTCCACTGGATAGTCACGAAAGCGGGCGGGAGTATGCAGTTAGACTCGACAAACCTCGGAGGCGCGTCGGTCGTGCTCGAACTTCCCGTCGGTGTTGCGGATGACACGAAGCGTTCGGAGCGTCAATCCGGACATTGAGACGGGCTGCCGTGACGGTGAAGTGACACAGTCACGGCCATATTTCGCCAGTCTATAGTCGGTGTTTCCCGCAGTACTCTTCCCCACTCAGGCTTCGAGGAGTTCGATGGGGTTTCCTTCCGGGTCGCGGACGAACACGATTCGTGTTCCACTCGCTGTCGTCCGTGGCTCGCTGAGCGTCTCGACATCCGGCGGGAAGTCGTCGACGACGGCGTCTACGTCATCGACCGAGAAGCCGAGGTGGGTCGCACCGGGTTGGTTCAGGACCGGTTTCGGTCGGTCGTCACCGACAGGGTCGTACTCGACGAGTTCGACGCGAACGTCGCCACCGTCGAGGTGAGCGAATCGCCCCGTTGCATCGGCAACGTCGACCGCTGTGGAAAACGCCTCACCGCTCACCTCGAATCGGTCGATAACCGATAGCCCGAGGATGTCGCGGTAGAACTCGACCATCGATTCGAGGTCGCGAACGGTAATGCCGACGTGGTGTGCGGGAAGGGAAGTCACAGTTCGTTTGCGAGCGTAGAGAGGCAAAGTCGCTTCGTTCGAGGCGCGGGCGAATTCGCTCGAGACGGCCCAAGACCGTGTCTCATAAACCGCCTCGGCCATCCACATAAAGTACGATGGAACCGACAGGAGCGCGATGCGAGGAGGGATGGACGTGAGCGAATCGCTCGTCGAATCGCTCCCGGGGACCGCCGTTCCCGAATCGTTCGTCACCGAACTCGAATCCACGGAGGCAATCCAGCAAGCGATTGCCGTTCGGGGCTACCACATCGAGCGAGACGAGAAGACGATTCCACACGCGTACCAACTGGTCGTGAACGTCCGGGGGAAGTACATCCTCGGACTGCACCTCACGAACGGCGAGTGGCGCGTCGTCTTCGACACTCGGGAACATCCCGAACTCGCTCAAGAGGGCGCGCAAGCGGCCTACAAAGCGGTTCACGACGCGCTGTACGAGCGTGCGCCCTCGGATGCGAAAATTGACTTCGAAGCGACGCCGCAATTCTGGACTGCGCCGCAGTAGCTGACGCACCAGCAGAATTCGAGACGGCGGACGGCTCAGCGGGAATCAACTGACCGTCAAACCGGTACTTGGGACACCACCATGTCCGCAGAAAACCGGCGTCTTTGACCGCAGTATTACGTACGTACGTACAAGAGCCTCAACTTGAGAGGTATCAACGCCCGTCGAAAAATAGGATGTCCGGCCTGCGCGCCAGCGTGCACCGGAGCGGCAGTCGAATACTACGCGCTTCTGATGTGGGTGCGGTGGACGGCGACGTGCATATATTCGAGTTCGGAGAGCGGTGACCCATCCGTCAGCGTGTCTTCGAGGCCGCGGTCGTAGTGGATAGCGCCGTACTGCCCGACGGTCAGGTTCCCGGTCATGACGAGACCGTAGACGTTGGCCTGTTTGACGTAGACGTACCCCGGTCCGTCCGGTCCCGCCGGGGCGAAGATGACGCCGTCAAAGCTCGCTCTGTGGCTGTTCGAGCCGGCGACGGTCGCCCTGAAGTCCCGAGGTGCGAAGAGGACGAGACGGTTCGCATCCTCGCCGGGGACGTGAACGTCGGATTTCTTCCCGACGTGGAGATTTACGTCTCTGGAGCCCAGCCCGGTCGGGTTGACTGTCGTCTCGTTCTGACTCTGGACGACGAGGTGGACAGTGCCGTTACCGACGACCGTGAGGTTCCCCGACTCCAGTTTGGCCCAGTCGCGGACGACGATTCGGACGTCCCCCTCCGTAGTGTTCAATATGAGCGTCTCGTCGTCGAGACTCATGTTGTGGAGGTAGTAGTCTCCCGTCCCGATTTCTGCCGGTGAGTTCGAAATCGAGAGTTCGTTGTTCGTGATGTGTGGTGTCTCGTCGTTATCGGCGTCGGTTCGGACCCGTTCGCCGTACGCTTCGACGAAGTCGTCGATAGGCGGGACCGAGTCGACGCCGTCGATTCGAGTGACGTTCCCGTCTATCTTCGTCTTCTCCGTGGCGTCGGGTTCGGGTTCTTTGGTCCACTCGACGTCCCCGCTTATGTTCGAGTTACCATCCAGATCGACGACACCGCCGGATGCGACGTCCCCGTCGATGAGCGCGTCACCGGACGTAAAGACGTTGCCAGCGGACCGAATCGACCCGTTGGCCGAATTTGTCGACGCGTAGTCACCCTGCGAGGAGTCGTAGCTGTCTATGTACGCGCCGGTACCCTCGACAGACAACTCGCCCGTGTCGGAGGTGGCGATGATACCCACGTCGAACTTGCGGATGTCCGGGAGCGCGAAGAACGTCACTGTCACCTGCTCGGCGGAGTGGTTGTACGTCACGACGCCCCTCGTATTCTCCTCGAAGTACTGACCCCACGCCTCGTAGTAGTCGCTCTGGACGGTCACGTTGGTTGTCCCACTTTCGAGCTTGTTGGTCAGGCCCCGACTCGAGTCCGGGAATTTCCGCACCGACGTCCCGTTCTTCGTGATGTGCACGCGGTCGGTCAACCCCGAATCGCCGTCAACAGAGACGATGGGGAGGGTCAGCGTGCCGTCGTTGTAGTGGAACTCCGGTCGCGAGAGCATGGCCGACCCTTCACCGTCCGAGCGCCAGACGCCGCCGCCCTGATACGCGACGGTCGTCTCGTCGCGCTGGTAGAAGACGGTCCCGAGCGAGGTGTTCGTCACCTCGGTCTCGTTGCCATCCGCCGGATGGTTGGTAACGCGTATCCATCCCTCGTCGTTGCTGTATGCGTGCCCGACGTTATCTACGAACCCGAGGTCCACCTGTTGGGAGGATGCGTCGCCGAGAGCCACGCGACTCGTGCGCGTGTCAAGCTGCTCGAATCCGCGCTCCGCCTGCGAGGTGGCAACGGTTCCCTCCTGCTCGCTAACGGCCGCCGCGCCGAAGATAACGAGCATGGTTCCCGCGAGGACGATGATGCCGATGAGCAGTGCGATGCCCATGACCTCCGATTGCGCCCGGTCGTCGCGCCGGTTGGTGCTCCTGCGGCTTCCTCCTCGACGGTTTCCCTTCTGGTCGCCTCCTCCACCGGACGGCGGTGGCACCGTAGCCCGAATCTGGTACCGCCGCTCTTCGGTCGTCGCGTCCGTATCTGTCTCTGTATCGAAAACTCGTCGTTTGAGTACGTTAAGAATCATAATGATGGTGAAGGCTGGCCCGGGTCCGCTGTGTCGCGGATGGCCGGCCGAAAGACCGCACGAGGTTGTTAGTTCAGTTCGATACCGTCGTTATTCGACCGTGTACTCGGCGAGTTGGACGACTCGGTCGCTGCTCGGGTCTTCCCAGGAGATGGTGATCCGGTTGTCAGTGGTCGCAGTGGCAATATTCTGCTCCTCGTCACCGGTCGTGAACTTAGTCGTCGACCAGTTGTAATTCTGATCCGCGCCGTTGACTTTCACTACGAGGTTACTGGTCTCGATATTGTCTCCACCCTGGTGATAGAGGTCGATATTCGTCCCATCGTCTTTGAATTCGAGACTGGCTTGTGGTGCATCCGAGCTTCCGGCGTTCACACCGAGGGCGACGAAGCCGACGACGCCAGCGAGGATGACTGTCATTGCGATTAGTAGTGCGACACCGAGGACGGGTGATACCGCCCGTTCGTCCGTTTGGAACAGTTCGAGTAGTTTCATTGTTCGTTCCTGTTGGTACACCGCGAGTGGCCGGACGCGGACGACAGCTCGCATCGGAAGTCCCGGGACGGGCGAGTGTGACTCGCCCGACGACTACTGCCCGCCGTCCGCGTCTGGACGACTGGCGTACCCCCCCAGCCAGCTTCTGACTGCTGTCGTAACGTTCGGCACATGGGTGCAGTTGACACGATGCGCGATACCTGCATTGTAATTAGATCTATAATTCTCGAAAAACTGGTATCCAAGATGAACTGAGATTCTTCTGGGCCTGCCTAACGGGCTTCACGGCAAGTTCCACAACCCGTTTAACGGAGGCTAACCGGTATCTAACCCGCAAGTACGGTAATCGCCGTCGATATCCACTGAGCGAGCGTTTCAGTCCCCCAGTTTATCGGTCGAACAGTTCTGTCCGGGGTTCGTACCAACAATCTGACTGGTGGAATCTGACGTGTAACAATATGACCACCTGTCGAAGGTCCGATCACGCATGAGACACAATACTCGAAGCGGTCAGCGTGTCCTGCAGTCCGCGGAGGCGGTCGGTCGATGACCGCGCTCGAAACTGGCATCGAACTCCTCGACAGGGAGTTGAACGGTGGAATCCCCGCTGGAAGCATCACTGCCGTGTTGGCACCGCCGGCTAGCCAGTCCGAACTGCTACTGTACGAACTCGCGTCAGCCCGCCCGACGCTGTATCTCACCACCATCCGTACTGCCGATGACGTCCGAGATGTCATGGCGACGTTGGGGCTGGGGGGCGACAATGTCGATGTCGTTCCGATGGAAAACACTGCGCCGGACGAATATCTCCTCGAACTGGTCGCAGAACTCCCCAGTTCCTCGACGCTCATCGTCGACCCCACAGAGCCGTTCGAGCAACTCCCACCAACCCAATACTGGGACTTCTTGAACGAACTTCGCGACGGTCTCGACGACGCGAACTCCATCGGTTTCTTCCACTGCCTGGACGGTCAGCACGTCCCGCCCCGGCGTGACGTCACCGAGTACGTCGCCGACACGGTGTTCAAGCTCTCGACCGAACGACGCGGGGATAGCGTCGAGAACACACTCATGGTCCCGAAATTCCGCGGTGGACACGCGCTTGAAGACATCATTAAACTCACTCTAACGACCAGCGTGGACGTCGACGTCAGCCGAAATATCGTCTGAGGGCGATGGCTGACGCCATTGCGTCCGAATCTTCGTTCAGCTTCCCGACCTTCATTCAGTGATTCCATATAGTCGGTTAATGTGACTATTACAATCCAGATACAGGTTCCAGAACTGATAGACACGCCGAGACGACACGGAGCTGGCGACCGCCCGTCTCGGAGTGTGGTGAGAGAACTATGAACATTGAGATACGGACACGGTCCGGCAGGGGAGATTCGGTCATAGAGGACCGCTTCCGCCGGAGAGAACAGAACGAGTTATGGGAGCCGCACAGCGGCGAGGGGGTGGAAGTGTGAGCGACGCGAGCAAGGGCCATGCCCGATGGACCGACGGCCGAGAGGACACGCCGGTGACAGTCGGCGAATACACCTGGGCAGACCTCATGCGCGAACACGGATACGACGCCGCTCGTGCATACCGCGACGTCGAAAAGAACGGGTCGTCGAACGGTGGATTGTTCGGACTCGGTTCCCGAAAACGGAAGGGAACCCCGTCGTCGCCCGACTGGGATGCGGTCGAGTTCGACCCGGGCGAGTGGCTTGGGTTTCACCCAGACAGTTTCCCCGACCGAATCGAGACGGCCGCAGGGCGTGCAAAGGCGCTTTACCGCCGATTCGAGCGATGGCTCGGAGACGCGCCGGTCGTCAAAGACAGGTACACGTGGGAGCACTTCAAGAGGGAGTACTACTACTCCGAAGACGGCTCTCTCCCGCGCGAAGGGGGAGAGGTGGTGCCGTTCCGTCCCGAGGAGTATCTCGGATTCGACCCGGACGATATCGGTGACCGTCTCCACGACGCGGCAGACGCCGCTCGGGACTTGCGAGCAGTCGTCGACAAGCGGACGGTCAACGTCAACCCCGAATTCGACGAGGACGAGTTCTTCTCGACCGTCGAGGGGCACACGACCCTCGCCAATCGCTACGACCTCGAGAAATCGGTTCCGATGGACAAGAAGGGCCACTTCTTCGAAATCGAACGCTACTGGGTCGACAAGCCCTACGCCTTCGTCATTCTCTTCCATTCTCTGCGAGAGAACGAGAAGAAATACTACCTGGTGTCGCCGTACCAAAACGAGATAGAGCGGTCGCTGATGGAGTTCCTCTCGAAGAAACTCCGCACCGCCATCAAGTACTCCGACGACGACGTCATCGTCCGCGGGTCCGAGGAAGAACGACGGAGCGTCCTCGAACGCGAAACGCACCGACTCCTGAACCGCTATGACCTGTACGCAGGTGAGGTGTCCGGGCTGACGAACCCGCTCAGGCGTATCAATGGGTTGCTGAGTCTCCTCAACGGAGAGGATGAAACGCCGGGCGACGCCATGCAGGGCCAGCTCGACGGAATTTCGGCACGACCGGAACCTGTCGTTCTCGCGGAGGACCCCGATACCCTAACCGAATACCAGGTCCAGAAACTCCTGTACCTGCTCAATCGGGACTTCCTCGGGTACGAGCGAATCGACGGCATCAAACACGACATCAACGTCGAAGACATCTCCTGTGACGGGTACAACTCGCCCATCTTCGTCTACCATACGGACTACGAACAGCTCATCACGAACATCGAACACGGCGAGAAGGAGCTCGACGACTTCGTCGTCAAACTCGCCCAGCGGTCCGGCAAAGGCATCAGCCAACGACGGCCACAGGTGGACGCAACGCTCCCCGACGGGTCGCGTGCGCAACTCACACTCGGAAAGGCCGTCTCCGACCACGGGACGAACTACACCATTCGACAGTTCAAGGACGTCCCCTTCACGCCGGTCGACCTCATCAACTGGAAGACGTTCTCGCTGGAGCAGATGGCGTTCCTGTGGCTCTGCATCGAGAACCACCGCTCGCTCATCTTCGCAGGCGGCACGGCATCGGGGAAGACAACCTCGCTCAACGCCGTCTCGCTTTTCATCCCCAACAACACGAAAATCGTGTCCATCGAGGACACTCGTGAAGTTGAACTCCCCCAACGAAACTGGGTTGCCTCCGTCACTCGTCCCGCGTTCGGGACCAGCGACAGAGGTGACATCGACGAGTTCGACTTGCTGGAGGCGGCGCTTCGACAGCGCCCAGACTACATCGTTATGGGGGAGGTCCGCGGTGAAGAAGGTCGGACACTCTTCCAGGTGATGAGTACCGGGCACACGACGCTGACGACGTTCCACGCCGACAACGTCAGCGAGGTGCTGAAGCGGTTCACCACCGACCCAATCAACGTCTCGAAGACGCTGTTCACGTCGCTCGACCTCGTCTCGGTGCAGACCCAGACACGCATCCAGGGTCGGAAGATTCGGCGGAACAAGACGCTCACCGAAATCAACCACTACGACCCCGAGAACGACGAAATCAACGTTCAGGACGTCTATCAGTGGGACGCCGAGGACGACGAGTTCCGGCCGATGGGGAAGTCGAACACGCTTCGAAAGATACAGTTCGACCGTGGCTGGGACAAAGAGACGCTCGAACGGAAACTCTTCGAGCGAGAGGTCGTCCTCGCGTACCTCGTCGTGAACGGTTTCAACGAGTACACGCAGGTCGCCGCGACGCTACAGGGGTTCCTCAACGACCCAGACACCATCCTGACGCTGATTGCGAACGACCGCCTCGAAGACCACCTCGGGGAACTCCGGAAGATGGAGAGCGTCGTCATCGACGTCGACCCGGAGAAGGAGGAACTCGTCCCCCGACCCGACCCCGGTAGCGAGACGTACCAACGAGCGAAGGCCATCCTCGAACGGGCCGACGAAGAACTGTTCTCCGAGTATCGTGGCCATGCCTCGAAATCGCTCGCGACGGTCCTCTCGGATATCGCCGAGACGGAGAACATCGTCGCTGAACCCGGACAACGAGAGCGCCTTCAGGACATGTTCTACGGCGCGACGCTGCTGCAGTCGGACGACGTAGCGCCTGACGACGCGGAGTCGCCCGTGTCCGAAGCGAGTAACGGCGAGGTCCGGGCGGTCGGTGACGGCGGAACGACCGACACAGGCGGCGAGACACAACCAGACGAACCGACAGACGACGAACGAAGCGGAGACGAATCAACGAACCAAGAACCATGAAGTACACGTATGCAACGCTACTGCTGGACGAGACGGGCGCAGAGATCAACGAAGACAACCTGACCGCGGTACTGGAGGCCGCCGGTGCCGAATCATCAACCTCCCGAATAAAGGCACTCGTTGCGGCACTCGAAGACGTCGATATCGGCGAGTACGCGGCCGCAGCTCCCGAAGACGACAGTCCCAGAGCCGAGCCAGCAGAGGCCGCTGAGACTGGGGAGACAGCAGAGGCCGCGGAGCCGGAAGCAGACGAGTCAGATCAGGGCTTCGATATCGTCGAAGGGACCGCCCCCGACCTACCGGCGGCGGTCGACGACGAGGCGACTACCGATGGTGGGGCCAGGGTTGACGACGGGACGACGCCAAACGGTGAGACGACGCCACCTACGGACGCCGAACCGTCGAGTCACGACGAACCCACCGAAGGTAGGTAAGAGGAGGACCAGATGAGCCTTGGTTTCGCAGAAGGCGGCTACGCCGGTCGAAGATTGGAGGTGATCGGAGACATCTTCTATCCTCTCTATCGGCGACTATTCAGTGAAGACAGCGGATTCGCCGCCGACGTACAGCGAAAGCTGGGCGAGGCGCGGATGCCGTACAACGTGGAGATGTACCTCTCGGTTGCGCTTGCGGTCGGAACAGCGTCGGGGTTCGCTCTCTGGTTCGCCGGGTTAACCCTCGGGTACATCCTGTTCGTCAGTCAAGCGATTGCCGTCGGGCCGTTACTCGGAATCCCCGTCCCGAATGAGACCGTCCTCGCCATTATCGAGGCCGCCCGCGTTCCGCTTTTGGTATTCGGGACCGGATTGGTGTTCGGTCTCGTGGGCTTCGGTATCGGCTTCGGAACTGCTATCGTGCTGCCGTATCTGCGGGCCAGCAGCCGTCGCCGCGAGATAAACATGCTTCTCCCGGATGCGGTGTCGTTCATGTACGCACTCTCCATCGGGGGGATGAACCAACTCGAGATATTCGAGGCGATAGCGGAAGCGGACGACACGTACGGCGAGGTGGCCCAAGAGTTCAAGACGATTCTGCTGGAGACGGAGTATTTCGACACTGACTATCGTTCCGCGATACGCCAGCAGGCGTTCGAGACACCGAGCGACGAGCTGAGTCAGTTTCTGACCGATATGCTCTCGGTCATCGACAGCGGCGGCGACATGACGCGCTTCCTCGACGACAAGAAGACGCTACACTTCCGGACTGCCAAACAGGAACAGGAGACCACGCTCGAAACACTTGAGCTATTCGCGGAGGTGTTCGTCACCCTCTCGCTTTTCCCCTTGCTCCTCATCATCGTCCTCATCGTCCTGAGCATGCTCGGGCAGGGCCAGGAGTTAGTCCTCTTCGTCACTGTGTACGTGCTTATCCCACTCTTCGGTGGGATTTTCGTCGTTATCATGTCGACCGTCATGCATGACGACCCCGGCGACGGTGTACTGGAGATGAGCAAGGACGACCGCACCGTTGAAGATGAGTCCAGTCGCGGCTTATTCAACCGTGGCCTCGTCGAGCAGTTCACCGGACGATATAGCATCTTCGACCGAATCAAGCGCCGAGAGGGGAGCTTCGACACGCTCAACATCCTCAAGCGTCCAGACCTGTTCTTCCGGGACAACCCGACGTACACGCTCGCGCTCACGGTTCCGGCCGCGGTAGTGCTGGTGACTGTGGCCGTCGCGACGGGCGCGGTGCCAACGACGTGGGACGGTCTCGTCGCCAACCCGGTCTGGGGAACGTTTAACTACATGTCCCTCCCGATGTTCCTACTCGGCATC
>NZ_JBZRPK010000147.1:0-1421 GCF_058382125.1 Haloferax sp. s1 | reverse complement strand
CGGTTGAAAGGCAGGGCCGGGTCGTACCCCCCCCCGGGGTCGCCGGCCGAGTGGTCGCCTGTCCGGGTACCCAGACGCCCGACTATCGCGTGGGGGATGGCGTCCGGCATGGCGCCAATAGCGTCCGGGAAGTCGAAGATAGTGGCGGAGGGGTCGGGAGGTCGCCGGCATAATCCCAGGGCGTCCAATCCGTGCCCCCCGCCGACATCCAGCAGGCGGCCCTGCCCCGCCGGAACGGTCATCGCGTCGACAACGTCGTCGACGAAGATCGACGCCGTCGCCCGGAAGCCCTCCTGTGCAGTCTCCCAGCGAGCGGGTTCCTCGTCGAACCACTCGTAGATGGACTGGCTCGGCTCGCCCTCGCGTATCGCGGTTTCGAGTTCACGCTCCCAGAACGGCAAGACGAGGTCGTTCCAGTAGGTGAACCAGGGCCCCATGTTCGTCTCGGACTCGGCTAGCAGCCACTTCTCTGTCATTCCCGTGAGCCGGTAACGGTCCCCCACCGCTTCGAGGTATCCCTCGGTTACGAGGAAATTACAAAGCACGGCAATCCCGTCAGGATGGGCGTCGAGACGGTCGGCAAGACTCTCAGCCGTCAGCGGACTATCCACATCCGCCAGGGTCTCGAAGAGACCAATATCTAGCGCGAGTGTAACCGACGTGAAACTCGATGCACCGAACAAATCAAGCATCGGAGCTGGGCCCTTGTTAAGTCGAAGCAAAACCAGCCGTTCGAGGAAATTGGGGTTTACCGGCATACTACCAGATAGCAGTCTGTATGGTGTATGGTTACTGCCGCAGTCATAGGGTGCTTTTAAATCCACGATTCGAGCTGAATCGCGTCAGCGGGAAGGCTTGGAACGAATCAATCTACGCTGCTCGTTAAAGCCCGAAGTATTACGGGTGGAGCACTACCCCATGCGTTCTTTGGAGGTCACATTGACAGCGAGCTTCAAAAGTGTCTCTTCATAAAACCGTGTTTAAATAATTGATTGACGGCACTGTCTAGATAACCTCCTCAGCTGACTGCCCGCCCAATCCTAATCGAGAGTGTTCAGTCCGATAACCGAACTAATTAACCAGAAACACCGCTTCCTCGAAATTGTGTTTCTCGGCGACCCAGTGAAGGAATGCAGTTGCTGGATCAGTTCCACGTCGTTTGACCAATTGCACGTCGAGGAGTAACTTTGTGTCGAGGTTTATTGCATCGTACAACCAAGACCACTCGCCATTGATTTTGACAGCGGGACAGTGCCGATTGATTATATATCTACCATATGTGGAGATACTCGGAGCAACTTCAGTGAACGATTTCGCTAAACACACGTTCTTCGACTTTTCGAAGGTGCTCACCCACCGTTCCAGGAGCGATTCCGACAACCCCGCCAATGTCCTCAAGTGACGCTTGGCGAGGTTCGTTG
>NZ_JBZRPK010000148.1:0-1427 GCF_058382125.1 Haloferax sp. s1 | reverse complement strand
CCCACGAGACCGTCTGTGTTCATCGGCGGGAAGTTCGAGACGCTCGGGTTGGCGTCGGCGGACCTCGAAAGCGAGGAACCAATCGACCTCCGTGGAGCCATGATTCACCACAACTGCGACCTCAGAGATGCGACCGTTGATGCTCCACTACGACTCGACGGGGTTTCGGTTGGTGGGGCGATGTGCATGCAACGATTTGAGGCGCGTTCGACGGTCTCCTGCCGAGGACTCCAAGTCGGCGGTCGATGGGCACTCTGTGAGGCGACCGTCGACGGCCGTCTCGATGCGACTGACTTTAGCACCGAGTCGCTTATCGCGACAGATGCGCACTTCGTCCGTGGTGCCACGTTCAGGAGAGGGACTGTCGAAGCCCAGTTTGCCGCTGCTCGTGCCACGTTCGACGGCCCGACATGGCTCTCACATACGCGAGTCGGAGGACACCTCGACCTCGGGAACGTCACGTGTACGCATCGACTCTCCCTCGCACACTGCCACGTCGACGAACACGTCAACATCCAGTCGGCGACAGTCGACGACGGAATATCTCTCGACCATCTTCACGTCGGTCACGAGTTCGATGCAACACGGCTCACGGTCACGGGCGGAATCGACGCAACCACCGGACAGTTCGACGGCACCGTCGACTGTACGGGACTCACAGTGACGGACGGACGAGTCGACTTCGGACACTGCACGTTCGAAGGCCCAGTGTACTTCGACGGCGCAACAATCAGTGGCCGGAAACTCCGGTTCCACGATGCGCAGTTCGAATCAGGAACTGTATCGTTCGTCCGAACTGCTATTTCCGGAAACCTCGACCTCTCGGGTGTGACGTGCTCGACCACAGCTACAGTACGTGTCGTAGAAGGGTCAGTCGGGGGGAGCATCATCTGTGACCATGCGACGTTCGAGGACGAACTGTTCTTCTCGAACGTCCGCGTGAAACGCGACTTCGACTTCTCGGACTGTACCGTCGGAACACTCACGTTCGGCGTCGAAGTCGACGGCCGATTGGACTTCGCGTACACACACGTCACTGATAGCGCCGAGTTCAGAGCGACAATCATACACGGCCCCGCTCGATTCACCAGCGCACAGTTCGATACCGACCCGTCGCTCACGGATGCAACGCTCGACGGGACCGTCGCGGCGTACAATCTCTCGGTCGAGTCTCCCGACCAGTCGTGACTCCTCGTCGTCGCCGGACGAACATTATATGTCACGTGAGCGAATCCTCTGACATATGACGAGTGACGGGCAGAACAGACTCCTCGCCCCTTAACGGCACTACGTCGGCGCAGACCCCGACGAGACGACCGTCTATCTGGGCATCGCGCTGGTCTTCAAGGCAATCGGACTATTCGCAGTCGCACTGGCACCGGTGATCTGGAGCGGAGGCGTCCCACCCGAAAACATCTTCAAATACG
>NZ_JBZRPK010000149.1:0-1432 GCF_058382125.1 Haloferax sp. s1 | reverse complement strand
CTCCGCCAGTCTGTCGATCGTCTCGACGGCATCGGGGTTCGGTCGAAGCGTCACGCTCGTCGCAGCCTCGAAGGCAGGCCGCCACTCGGGCGCCGGTATCGACTCCCCAGCGATTTCGGCCACAGTGCGGTCGTAGGCAGTCCGCGCCGGCCGGAACTCCGTTCCCTCGCGCTCGCTGAAGTATCGTCCGACCGCGGTTCGCCACGTTTGGATCGCGTCCTCGACCGGCGTGTCCGGCGCGTGCGTCTCGACCAGACGCCGAAGGAACACCTCATGGGCGTCGCGGACGGACTCTATGTCGAGGATAACGCCCCCGATGTCCCAGAACACGGCTCGCCAGCGCTGACAGTCATCTCCCACGGTTAGACCTCGTTTCGGTCGTCCGTTCTGGCTCCGAGTTCGTAGCGTCCGTCCGGGGGCCACACCGAGCGGTCCCAGAGCTGATCACGGGTGGTTTCCCTTCGTGCATTTCGAGCGCCGGGTCGTCGACGTGGCGCTCCACCGACTCATCGTGGAGTCCCGCGACGTTACCGGAGCGTGCTCTGTCACTGAACGCTGACTTGCCCATGGTTCGTGATGTCTATTCCCTCAGATTAAGATAACGATTGCAAAAACTACACCAAATTTATTAACAAAGGACAGCAATTATGAACTGAAGCTAACAATGATAATGTCCACTCGCATCTCGGAGGGGGTTGCATGACGACCGAACAGTTCAGTGTCGCCGGTCAGACTGCGATAGTCACGGGCTCGTCCAGTGGTATCGGAAAGAAAATCGCAGAGCGGTTCGCGGATGACGGCGCGGACGTGGTGGTCTGTTCGCGCGAACTGGAGAACGTCGAACCAGTCGCCGATAGTATCGAAGAGAGCGACCGCGAGGGGACCGCCCTTGCCGTCGAGTGCGACGTAACTGACCGTGACGCCGTCGAGGCACTCGTTGACGTTACCGTCGAGGAGTTCGGTGGTATCGACGTGCTGGTCAATAACGCCGGGGCGAGTTTCATGGCTCCTTTTGAGGGCATCAGCGAGAACGGATGGGAGACCATTGTGGACATCAATCTCCACGGGACGTACCACTGTACACAGGTCGCAGGCGAGCATATGCACGAGGGTGGTGGAGGTGCGGTCATCAATCTGGCCAGCGTCGCGGGACAGAAGGGATCGCCCCACATGAGCCACTACGGGGCGGCGAAGGCGGGCGTCATCAATCTCACCTCGACGCTCGCGTTCGAGTGGGCCAGCGACGACGTGCGTGTCAACTGCATCGCACCGGGATTCGTTGCCACAACAGGCGTCGAGCGCCAGATGGGCGTCAGCGCCGACGACATCGACCGTGAGGAAGTCCAGCGACGTATCGGAACCACCGAGGAGATAGCAGATCTCGCGCAGTTCCTCGCCAGTCCCGCCGCGTCGTACGTCATTGGTGAGACTG
>NZ_JBZRPK010000654.1:0-12081 GCF_058382125.1 Haloferax sp. s1 | reverse complement strand
TGACGTTGACCGCGTGGTAGCGCGCCTCGTGCTACTTGTTCGTCATCACGCGCATCGTGGCGAGGCCGTCGAGACCGATGGTGAACGACGGGGGCGGCGCTCGGTCGGCGTCGAGTCCCCGGAGTCTGTAGGGCGGGACGCCGGTTCGCTTCGCGGCGAGGTCGTGGGTCGCGATGCTCACGGCGGTTCTGGCAGCCGGGTTTCGGCGGACCGTCTCGGCCATTCGGCGCTCGATTCGGTCGATTGCGTGCGGGTCGCCGACCTCCTCGACGACCGCGAGCAGGTCTGGAAGGACGGCTTCGACCGTGTCGGCGGTTTCGCCGTAGTGCGACGACGGGGCGGCCGCGCCGACGCCCGTCATGCCGCCTTCGTCTTCGATTCGGACGACGACGTTCTCGGCTTCAGTCTGGACGCCGCGAGAGATACCGAAGGGTTCGGCGAGCGGCATCGAAATCCGCTCGAACTCGGTCGAGAGCACTCAGAACACCTCGTCGATGAGGTCTGTGGCGTCGAACCGAACCGGGTCGACCGCCGGAGCGCCGAGTTCGTCGGCGAACGATTCGACTGCGGCGGCGGCTTCCTCGTCGTCGTCGACGTGCGACGTGTTGAGCGCGCCAGCGACGACTTCCGCCTCGTGGACCGGTTCGGCGAGGGTCTCGTAGAGCGAGACGTACTCCGAAATCGAGGGGAGTGCGAACTCCTCGTAACCGTGAATCGCTTCGCGGGTGGACTCGTGACAGAGGATGAGTTTGTCGGCCATCGAGCCGTGGAGAAGCCCGCAGGTGACCGCGGAGTACGCTGGATGGGTGATACTGCCTTGGCCTTCCACGAAGAGCACGTCGTATTCGTCGCCTTTCTCCAGAATCATCTCTTCGACGGACCCGGCGGTGAAGTCGCTCACGACGCGGTCGACGGGGTTGCCCCAGCCGGAAATCATGATACCGGTCTGGCCCGTCGGGATGAATCCGGCGTCGATACCCTGCTCGCGGGCGGCTTCGACGAGTTCGAGCGTCGCGGTCATCTTACCGACCGAGCAGTCGGTCCCAACGGTGAGGACGACTTCGGCGTCCACGTCGGCGGAGTTGCCCTGCGCGACGCCGATGTCGTCGTGGGGTTTGCGAACGTCGTTTATCTCACAGCCGTGTTCGGCGGCGAGTGCGGCGAACTCCTCGTCGTCGGTGAGGAAGTAGTGCAGGCCAGCGATGATGTCGCACTCGCGTTCCAGCGCAGTCCGCACGTCGTCACGCCACGTCTCGTCGAAGCCGCCGCCGATGGGTGCGATACCAACGAGGAGTGCGTCGGCCTCGGGCGCATCGGCCATCGAGGAGACGATGGGTACGTCGGGGAGGTCGCGGCGGTGGTCGGCAGCGGAGGTTCCCGGGTTGTCGCGGTCGAGGACGGCAACCACGTCGTAGTCGGCGTACTTCAGCACGCCCGTAGCGGTCTTCGCGCGGTCGGGGAACTTCTCGTGTGCGAGGACGACAACTCGCTGTGGCTCGCTCATAGTTGGTGGCACGCAATGACACCCTAAAAGGGCAGTCGATTCGGCAGTGACTGTTGGGAAATCAGTTCGATTATTCGTCACTTTCTCCCCCCACTCTCCCACGGCGACCTCCGGTCAGAGCCGGTACAGTCGCGTGGTCCAGAACTCCCGTGACGCCTCCGTTAGCGCCGCTTCGGGGTCGCCGCTGGCATCGACCGTAGCGGTCAGTGCCGACCGCTCGCGGAACTCGTCGAGGACGGTTTGTTCGCCGAGGACGATGAGGTCTGCGTCGGCGTCGGTGGTGGTCTCGGAATCAGCATCCGCAGCGTGCTCGTCGAGCGCCTCGTGGCACCGGTCGATGTGGTCCGCAATCTGGCCCTCGCGGATGCGCTCGAAACGACTCTGTGAGAATCCGCCTTTCGAGTGGGCTGATTTCACGTCGCTTTCGAACCCCGTCACGTAGTGCAGTTCGCCGTCTTCGTAGCGACCGAGGGCGAATAGGTCGGCCCGGACGAGCGCGACGACCGTGGTATCGGTCGGGTGGAACCACGCCGAATCGAGGGTAAATCCGCCGTCCCACGCGTCGAACGCGGCTGGGAGACGCGGTGGCGAGAGAGCGACACGCACCAGTCCGGCGTCGTCGGTGAGGGCGATACAGGGTGCGGCCCGGCGGACCAACGACGCGCGGTCACCGAAGGCGTCTTCGACCGACGAGGGGAGCGAGCGCTCGTCGTCGACGACGGCGGTCAAGGCACCTTCGGGTGCTGTCGAAACGGATTCGAGGCGGGAACGAATTTCACGAAGACGGTCGCCGCGAAGGTCGTCGGTCCCGCGGAAGTCGAGTGAGTCGTCGTCACCGGAGAGGCGTTCGACCCGGTCTTCGAGTTCGGTGATGCGGTCTTCGAGGTGGTTGACTTCTGCTTCGGCTTCCTGTCGCGCACGGACCGCGTCCTTCCGGCGTTCAGACTCGCCTTCGAGACGACCCGCGAGCGCATCGCGTTCGTCTTCCAACTCGGCGATGCGCGCTTTGAGTTTGGCCCGGCCCAACAACTCGTCCAGCATACGCGGAAGCGTGCAGGCCGACCACTTGAGGGTTCGGACGTGGCGCGGTGAGGGAGAGATGTGGGCGTGGCGAGGAAAGATGCGGACGTGGAGGAGAGATGTTGACGTGACGTGACACAGAAGTGTACATCACCGTAACTCGTGGTTGGTACTCGTGCGGTGGGCTACATTCGTCCGCGAAAAAGATTCTCGGCGGCGACTACGCCGGTATGAGTTCGTCGATTCCGTCGAGGTCGTAGCCGGCGTATCGGAGCAGTTCCGCCGCGCGGGGTGCGTCAGCGAGGAGAACCGGTCGGTCGTCGGGGAGGGTGTGTGGGTCTACTCGGTCACGGGGGAGTGCGAGTGTTCCCGACGGAATACCCTCATCGCCGACGACCGGGAAATGTGCGCTGTCGAGTTTCATTACGAGCGGGAAGTCGGTTCGCTCGACACCCTGTCCTGTGGTGTAGACGTGCTCGTTGAGTCGCTCGTGTTCCGTTCGGTGAATCGCGGCCTCGGTTCCGTCGTACGGTTCGACGTACATCCGGCCGAGGAAGTACCCACTGGAGAATCGTTCAAACATCTGTGCAAGTGAATACCATGCACGACAAGGGATAAGCCTTGTCGGAATCCTTTATATTGGACCGCAATTCGACCGTTTCGGGGTAGCGGCAGCGCAGTGTTGTCGGGATGTTTGCGTCTCAGAGGGTCGGGGGGACTGATGTGTCAGAAAATGGAGTGTTGAGATAACGAACTATTGAGGTGTCGAAGTACCAGAACCGGTGGTGGTTGAGTAACTGGATGCCGTGGTGCCTGAAAGTTACAGGATGCCGTGGTGCCTGAATATCTGAGTCCCGTTGCGAGTTGCCGAACTCAGTCGCCGCCGCGAGTCGCCGCGGTCATCGACCAGACGGCGACCAGACCGAGGAGAAGCGCCGGCAGCATCGGCAGCGCCAGCATCGCGGTAATGTACGGCAGGCCCGCCATCGCGGGGAGCGAGGGAGCGAGATGCACGGCGCGAGGACCCACGCGGAAACGGACCGCAACGAGCCGGACGAGTATCCACCCGCGACTCCCGAAGCCCTTCGCCTCGGGTTCGCTACCGCCGACATCGCTCTCGCCCGGTCGGTGGACGTAGGTGTCGGACCGACTCGCGGTGTCGCCCCCAGACGTGGTGTCAGAGCTCACTATCTGGGATTACGACCACCTTGCCAAAGCCCTGTCGCTCCTCGATGAGTTCGTGTGCACGCTCGATTTCGCTCATCGGGAGCGTTTCGCGGATTCGCGGTTCGAACGTGCCGTCCCAGACGAGTTCGAGTACCTCGTCGGCCTGTCCGGGCGTCGCCATCGTCGAGCCGATAACTGACAGTTGGTTCCAGAAGATGTAGTTGAGTCCCGCACCCGGGTCGGGTCCAGTCGTCGCGCCGCAGGTGACGACTCGCCCGCCGTTAGCGAGGCTTTTGAGCGACTGCTTGTACGTTTTCTCGCCGATGTGGTCGACGACCATGTCGACGCCGCGGCCGTCGGTCATCTCGTACACCTCCTTCGAGAAGCTCTCTTCCTCGTAGTTGATGACGTAGTCCGCGCCGCACTCGCGGGCGTACTCCAGTTTCTCGTCGGTGGAGGCCGTGGCGTACACTTCTGCGCCCGCGTAGTCGGCGATTTGGACGGCCGCGTGGCCGACGCCGCCGGACGCGCCGAGGACGAGCACCTTCTCGCCGGCTTGGAGTTCGCCGCGGTGGATGAGCATGCGCCACGCTGTCTGGAAGACGAGCGAGGCGGACCCGGCGACTTCCCACGGTACGTCTTCGGGAACTGGAACGAGGTTCTCCTCGGGCACGGCCGCGAATTCGGCGTGGACGCCGCGCATGTGCTCGCCGATGAGTCGGTAGTCGGGAGCGAGCGTCATGTCGCCCTTCCGCGAGAACTCGTCGTCGCCGTCCGCGACACCCGCGAGGAGCGCGACGCGGTCGCCTTCCTCGAATCGAGTCACGCGCTCGCCGACCTCGGTGACGATACCGGCCATGTCGCTGCCGGGGATGTGCGGCATGTCCAAATCGAGAATCGGAAGCCCCCGTCGCGTCCAGATATCGAGGTGGTTCAGCGACGCCGCTTTTACGTCGACGAGAACCTCATCAGGGTCGACCTCCGGGTCGGGGAAATCGCCGTATTCGAGCACCTCTCGACCGCCGTGTTCCGCGAATTGGACCGCTTTCATCTCGGACCGATTGACGAAGCGAAGCGACTAAAGTGTGGGTTTACGCCAATCATCTTTCCTGAACTTCCACGACTGTTGAAATCGGCACGAATTCGATAAGGGACAACTTAACGACATCCGATAACGTCCTTGGTCATCAAATAGCACAGCACATGCACGCTCGCATACTCCAGAGAGACCAGTGAACACACAACCACGCCGAAGCGACGCGCCGGACCAGTTTTTGGCTGGAGAAACGTTACGCACGTCGGATTTCCCCCACGTCATCAGAACCCTCCGAACTCTGGTTAGCTAACAAGACGCGTTGCGTCTTGTGAACGGCTAAAGCCGTGGGGTACCACCTTGCAGTGCTGTGAGAGTCGACGCGAGAACTTTATCACCTGGTGACGAAGCCGGGTTCGTGAGCGACCACGACGACCGCGACGACCACGACGACCGCGACGACCACAATCACGACCATCACGAACACGACGTGGCAGAACTCCAAGTCGCAGTCCTGACGATTTCGTCGACTCGCGACGTGGAGAACGACCCCGCGGGCGATGCAATCAAGACGATTCTCCACGAGGCCGACCACTCGGTCTCGGTCCGGCGCGTCATCGACGACGACTACGACGAGATACAGACCGAGGTCTCGCGGATGGTAGACCGCGGCGATGTCGACGTAACAGTTACCACCGGCGGAACCGGCGTTACGCCCGACGACGAGACGGTCGAAGCCGCCGAACAACTGTTCGACAAGACGCTCCCCGGATTCGGCGAGTTGTTCCGACACCTCTCATACGACGAAATCGGGACTCGTGTCGTCGGCACGCGAGCGACCGCGGGTATCATCGATGGGATGCCGGTGTTCTGCTTACCGGGCAGCGAGAACGCCGCGCGCCTCGGGACCGCCGAGATACTCGTCCCTGAAGCGCCGCACCTCACGGGACTCGCCCGACGCGACGAGGCGTAAGCGATGAACGAGCGGGAGAGGGAGACTCGCAGTCGAGAAGCAAATAATCACCCATAGAACTGTGGCTCAGCCCGCCAAATCCGACTGCAACGTCTGCCCAGTCGCGTCCATTTAAGTTCGCACACCCGCTCCGGACAGGTATGAGCCAGCAGTCCCCACACGAGGAGGACGCAGACGACGTGTTCTCCAGCGGTAAGGACCCGAACCTTCGGAGTACGGAGGTCACAGAAGGCCCCGATAAGGCCCCGCACCGAGCGATGTTCCGCGCCATGGGCTTCGACGACGAAGACCTCTCGTCGCCGATGGTCGGCGTGCCGAACCCCGCCGCGGACATCACCCCGTGTAACGTTCACCTCGACGACGTCGCCGAGGCGGCCATCGAGGGCATCGAAGACGCCGGCGGGATGCCAATCGAGTTCGGGACCGTCACCATCTCCGACGCCATCTCCATGGGGACCGAAGGGATGAAGGCCTCGCTCATCTCCCGCGAGGTCATCGCCGACTCCGTCGAACTCGTCTCCTTCGGCGAGCGCATGGACGCGCTCGTCACCGTCGCGGGCTGTGACAAGAACCTCCCCGGGATGATGATGGCGTCCATCCGGACCGACCTCCCCTCGGTGTTCCTCTACGGTGGTTCTATCATGCCCGGCGAGCACGAAGGCCGCGAGGTCACCGTCCAGAACGTCTTCGAGGGTGTCGGCACCTACGCCGAAGGCGACATGAGCGCCGACGAACTCGACGACCTCGAACGCCACGCCTGCCCCGGTGCGGGCTCCTGCGGCGGGATGTTCACCGCCAACACGATGGCCTCCATCTCGGAAGCCCTCGGGATGGCACCGCTCGGGTCTGCGTCGCCCCCTGCTGAGTCCGAAGAACGCTACGAGGTCGCCCGCCGCGCCGGTGAGGCCGTCCTCCAGTGCGTCGAAAACGACCGCCGCCCCTCCGACATCCTCACGAAGCAGTCCTTCGAGAACGCCATCGCCCTCCAGGTCGCCATCGGCGGGTCGACCAACGCCGTTCTCCACCTGCTGGCACTCGCCGCCGAAGCGGGTATCGACCTCGACATCGAGGAGTTCAACGAAATCTCCCGGCGCACGCCGAAGATTGCGAACCTCCAACCCGGCGGCACGCGCGTCATGAACGACCTCCACGAGGTCGGTGGTATTCCGATCGTCGTCCGTCGCCTCGTCGAGGCCGACCTGTTCCACGGCGACGCGATGACTGTCACGGGCCGCACCATCGCCGAGGAACTCGACCACCTCGACTTGCCGACCGACGACGAGATAGACGAGGACTTCCTCTACACCGTCGACGAACCGTACCAGTCGGAGGGTGCCATCAAGATTCTCACCGGCAACCTCGCGCCCGACGGCGCGGTGCTCAAGGTGACCGGCGACGACAAGTTCCACCACACCGGTCCCGCCCGCGTGTTCGAGAACGAAGAGGATGCAATGCGCTACGTGCAGGAAGGCCACATCGAATCGGGTGACGTCATCGCCATCCGCAACGAGGGACCGTGCGGCGGTCCCGGGATGCGCGAGATGCTCGGTGTCACCGCCGCCGTCGTCGGACAGGGCCACGAAGACGACGTGGCGCTTCTCACCGACGGTCGCTTCTCCGGTGCGACTCGCGGGCCGATGGTCGGCCACGTCGCACCCGAGGCCGCCAAAGGCGGTCCAATCGCGCTTCTCGAAGACGGCGACGAAGTGACCGTCGACATTCCGAACCGCGAACTCTCCGTCGACCTCTCCGACGAAGAACTCGAAGCCCGGAAGGAAGATTGGGAACCCAAACCACCGACGTACACCTCCGGCGTGCTGGCGAAGTACGCCCGCGACTTCGGCTCTGCGGCGAACGGTGCCGTGACGAATCCGGCCGTCAAGCGGGACGAGTAAGCGACTCTCTACGGGTCGCTGGCGGCTTCTATTTCGGCGCGAACGCCGTCAAAACAGGTGAATACCCGACGCCCGGTAAAGGGTGAGGACCCCGACTCCAAGCGCCGTTCCGACCGAAATCAGTACAATCACCTTCCGCGGTTGCTCGGTGAAGCCGTAGCAACACAACCCGAGCGGAATCGACATGAGAACGTCGACAGCCCACTCCGGAACGACTTGGTACAGGCCCGCCCACGGGTAGAGAAACAGAATTCCGAGTCCGCCGAAGAAGGCAAAGATTCGATTCCACTGCCACTCTGAAAGCTGCACAACAACACCCAATACTTTCAACCAATTACCACTTTCGGCGAGGGATGCTGTCGTATTCCCGCCGAATTCGCGGTGGCGAGGGTGTCGATTCGACCCGGCTTAGACCACGCGATTACGCAGGTCGTCGTCACCCTCGTCCAACTTGCCGAGGTTCTCGGCGATAATATCTGCCATGCGTTCCCAGTACTTCGGCGTGTGGCCCGCGTTGTGGGGCGTGATGAGCACGTTGTCGAAGTTCCAGAGTTCGTGGTCCGACGGGAGCGGTTCGGGGTCGGTCACGTCGAGGGCTGCACCCCGGATACCGTTGTTTCGGAGTGCGGAGACCAGCGCCTCGGTGTCGACGACCGGGCCGCGACCGATGTTGACGAGGACGGTCTCGGGTGCCATCGATTTGAACGCATCCGCGTCAACGAGACCGCGTGTGGCGTCCGTCAGCGGGCACGCGATGACGACGTACTCCGAGCGGGCGAACGCGTCGTGGAGGCCCTGCTCGTCGTCGAAGCCGACGACTTCGTCGGTCGGGCCTCCCTTTTCGGGTGAGTAGCGAACGCCGATGGTGTCCACGCCGAAGGGTTCGAGTCTGTCGACGACGGCCTGTCCGATAGCGCCGAGTCCGACGACGGTGACCGTCGAACCTTGCAGTTCGTGGGTCGGGTAGGACTGCCAGCGATTGTCCTGTTTGTGCCGCTCTGCGACGTGGAACCGACGGGTGAAATAGAGGATGCTGCCGAGAACCTGCTCGGCGATGTTCGGGCCGTGGACGCCCGACGCATTGGTGACGGCAATATCGTTGGTCTCCAGCGCTTCGAGCGGGAGGTGCCCAGTACCGGCGAAGACGCAGGCAAACAGGTCGAGGTTTGCGGCGGTTTCGAGTACGTCCTCAGCGAGGGTGAACCCAGTGGCGACGCGGGCGCGAGAGAGCAAGTCTCGCTCTTCTGTCGGCGTGTTGGCGAGGGCGACTTCCCGGTCTGGGAGTCTCTCACGGAGCGTTTCGGCGTACTCCTCGGCAGACAGTCCGTGTATCTTCTGACGCAGCACCACAATGTCGGGGTCGCGCATGGTCGATGATTCTCGAAGTCGGTGATGAATCTGTCCGATTCGGCGCGGCGTAGTTCTCACCAAAGATAATTCGTCAATCGAGTGGGTCGCGCCTCCGTGGTCGTCGCTTCGAAATCGTTCGGGTGACGGCTACCGCGTCGACAGTCGGGTCGACAACGAACCGAGACCCATCTTCGCCGATTTTCCACGCGACGGGAGCGTAGCCCTGCGGTGCGGGGCCGCCATCGACGAAGACAAGGTCGCCCGTCTCGTCGCGGAATACCACAGGCTCTCGCTGGTCGCCCGACTCGTCAGCGGTCATTGGTTCGCATATAGCGCAGTTCCCTCCATAAATCTCCGTCCCTAGTTATCAGACGCGGTATTTGGGTGTGGTATGGGTCTCGAATACCGCGAGTTTTGAAACCGAGACGGCGCGAAAATCGGGTGACGAAGGACACGATACCCACGCTTCGACCCGGCGAGGCGGTTCAGGGGGTTTAATACCTGAGCGAAGTGCTGTTGCGGTATGGAACGCGTAGACGTCGCCATCGTTGGCGGCGGCCCGGCCGGTACGTCAGCGGCACACGCTGCCGCCTCGGCCGGTGCCTCCGCTTTGGTCCTCGAGAAGGGCGTCCCCCGAGCGGACCGACAGGGTCTCGGTCCGGATTCAACGGACGCGGCCGGCATCCTCGATTACTGGGTGGACATCATGGACATTCACCCGGACGAGATGCCGGACGATGTCGTCCTCGATGTCCTCGACCGAGCCGAATTCATCGGGCCGAACGAATCGCTAACACTCCGAAGTACCGGTCTCGACTCGTCGTACGACGAGTTCGGGTACACGTTTCACCGAGCCAAGTTCGACGACTGGCTTCGCAGCCGTGCCGAGGAAGCAGGCGCGGAGTACCGACTCAAGGCATCCGTCCGCGACGTAGAGACGGACCTCGACGCATCGGGCAGCGAAACCGACCCGCGCCACGTCGTCCGGTTGGCCAACGGCGAAGACGTGGGTGCGGACTTCCTCATTCTCGCCGACGGGCCGCAGCGGACGGTCACGAACAAGGTTCTCGACGACTTCCTGCCGTTCGCAATCACGGACAGACTCGCGTCGACGGAAGTCAACCACATCGCGTATCAGGAACACCGCGAGTTCCCGCCGGAACTGTTCGACGAAGTCGACGGCGCTATCAAGTTCTGGTGGGGCTACATGCCCGGCCACACGGCGTATCCGTGGGTGTTTCCGAACGACAACAACGTCTGCCGCGTCGGACTCACGATGCCAATCGGAATGGACATCGACGAAGTCGAAGACCGCGACAAGTACAAACTCCTCCGCGAAGACGACGACAGCATTCCGCAGGGCCGCGAGTACATCCGTCGCTTGCTCGAACAAGAGTTCGGCGACGAGTACGACATCGACGAGGACTTCCCGCTCGTCGAAGACCGTGGCAAGACCAACGGGACCGAGACGTACGCCATCTCCTCGACGCGCCCCATCGATTCACCCAGTGCGGCGGGTATCGCCGTCACCGGCGGTGCAATGGGCGCAACCTCGGCCTTCCACGAAGGTGGCGACCACGTTGCCGTCCGCACGGGTGCCATTGCGGGTGAACTCGCCGCCGAAGGAGACCTGAGCGAGTACAACGCCCGCTGGAAGGACGCCATCGGCGACGAGGTTCTGCGGAACGTCGCCATGGCCAAAATCGTCCACGACTACGGCCCGAGCAACTGGGACAAGTCGTTCAAGGCGGCCAGAAAGCTTCTCGATAAGGACGAAGGCTACAAGGCGTTCGGCGCCACCAAACTCAGCGCCGGATTCAGTGCCGCGAAACTTGCGACCCAGTACAAGCGGACGAAACTCAAGTACCGAAACGGCAAGTACGTCCAGCTGAACGAATCCGAGTATTCAGTATAGCTGACAGAAGTTTTATCAGCCATTCCGAATTTCTGTCAGTCGATGACCCCGCTTCCATCTCGCCGCCGTGTTCTCCGCCGTGGACTTGCCACGGCAGGCGTCGGTCTCTTGGGTTCGTTCGCGGGGTGCTCGTCGCTTCGTGGCTGCTCATCTGCCGAGATATTTCTCCGAGGAGAGTTAGTCGGCCACGTACCGCAAAATGCAACCGTCGTAGACGTAGACGACCCGCGTGTCGAACAAAGTCCATGGGTGAAGAAAGTCGTCGAGTCGGCTTCGGGCGGCCATCCACGCGAGTTGACTGTCTCCGACTGTTTGAGCGATTACGACGACCTTCGGCAGGACCTCGACGCGCTCCCGGCAGTCCATCGGTCCGAAGACCGTCTGTACTACGTGCGCATCGAGGGACAGGTTGTCAGAGTTCGGGCCGTCTTCTTCGCCGGTGAGGAGACGAGGCGGTCGGAAGTCGTTTTACCTCGGGTGGACTAGACCCGGGTGCGTACCTCAAGTCCCCGTCCGAGTTGTCCCACATTGGGAGCGATGACAGAACGGCGAACCCGGGTGCGCAACACCTACTGGCCGGCACCCGCCGGCGTACTTCGGAACGTCCGCGCCCGAAAGACGGACCGCCTGGCACGAGGGTTTCCCGGTTGACGCGGCACGCCGCCTCGGGATGATACCGGCCGTTAGTGTCCTGGGCGACACTTCCGAATCGCTAGCAACAGCGTCGACTGTTGCCTCAGCGACCCGGTTTCGATTCGTTCTACTAGGCCGTCGAAGTCGTCGTCGAAACTCAACATGGCGTCGGTGCCTCGCGACTCGCATAGGTAGATGCTAGATGCGTCTGTGAAACTAAGGTCCTGATCTGCATATCGTCGGAACGTCTCCAGCGATGACCGCACGTCGTCGGGTTCGACGTGAATCGTTTCAAAGACAGTCGGAAACGGGTCTTCACCAAGGATACGTCTGGCGACTGTGTTCGCGGCATCGAACGACCCCGTTCGAACACGCGTAAGTGTCACTGTCTCGTCCAGCACGTAGTCACTCGTGTACGGCTGTCCGTACTTGCTCCACCAGCCAGTCCGTAGAGAACCATCGACACGAACAAGGGTACCGTTCGTCCAAAACGGTCGATAATCACGCCGACGACGGGCGAGAGAACGATGACGGAGAGCGCTGGAACCGTCAACACGAACCGGACGAGGAAGTCCGCGTTCGGTACCTCGC